>NZ_CP143426.1 GCF_014337925.2 Roseobacter fucihabitans
CTGTTTAGCGACGAAACACAGATGACCCACTAAGAGGTCGTGAGGGCAGCATGAATTCAGACGGAAATATCACGCAAACCAGTTCTATCGCTGCATCTATTGCGTCAAACGCTGCCCGTCTGTCGGAAGCGCTTAACAACCATATGCGCAATAGCTTCCAGCCCGATAGTAGAAAAGCGCTACGTAAGTTTCATCCTGCGGAAGTATCGGAACTCACCGGCATCAGTATGTCGAACCTTCGAACGCGGCATCAGGAAGGTGATTTCCCTGATGTAGAGACGGATTCCAGAGGTCGCAGGCTCTATACCGCCCAAGAGATTGACCAAATCCGCCATGTGATGGCAAAGACCGGTCGGAATGGCCAAACATACCTTCCCGGACGGCGCGAGAACGATGCCCTTCAGGTTATTTCTATAGTGAACTTCAAAGGCGGATCCAGCAAGACAACCAGCGCCATCCACTTGGCTCAACGCTATGCGTTGCGAGGCTATCGGGTACTTGCGATCGACATGGACCCACAGGCGAGCTTGACCACGATGTTCGGGTACCGTCCTGAGATCGAGTTTACTGAAAGCGGCACCGTTTATGACGCGCTAAAATACGAAGACCCTGTGCCGCTAAGCCAAGTCATCCGAAAGACATATTTTCACAACCTTGACCTCGCTCCGGCAGGTCTCTTGCTATCGGAGTACGAGACCGAAACAGCGTATGCGCTTCAGCACAAGATCGACCCGCCATTCACACAACGCCTTGCGATCGCTCTCGACGAGGTCGAAGCAGACTACGATCTCGTCATCATCGATTGCCCGCCTCAACTTGGCTTCACAACAATGACCGCTTTGTTGGCGTCTACCGGCCTTCTAATCACGGTTGTTCCCAGCATGTTGGATGTTGCATCAATGGCGCAGTTCCTTGAAATGGCTGGAGAAACTGTCCAAACTCTCGAGGAGGCGGCAGGGCCCATCGACTGGAATTTCCTTAAGTTCTTGATCGCTCGATATGAACCAACCGACGTACCACAGTCACAAATGGCGGGTTTCTTGAGGTCTATTCTCTTGGATCAAGTGTTGACCACCCCGATGCTCAAATCCACAGCGATCTCAGACGCTGGGATGACACAGCAAACCATCTATGAGCTGGATCCCTCACAAGTCGTAAAGAAGACACTAACACGCATATTAGAGTCTGTTAATGGCGTCGCGGATGAGTTCGAAAAGACGATCCAGCAAGCTTGGGGAAGGGAAACTGACTAATGGCCCGTAGAAACCTATTCCAGCCCCCTCCCCCACCCGATGCGGCCGGCACTGCGGCACCAGCCGGAGAACAAAAGGCGCGGTTCCCGAATACCGGCGCAATGAGCGGCGTCAAATCCACTTTGAAGGATGTCGCGAGCAACGCGGTAAGAGAAATCTCCGTTGATGTCATTGAAGAGAACGGCCCCAAGGACCGTCTCTCTTTCACCGATGCTGATGTTGTGACGCTAGCTGAGAGCATTAAGGCACACGGCCAACAAGTACCAATTATGGTGCGCCCCATCGCGGACAAACCCGGACACTACAAAATCGTTTATGGTCGCCGCAGATTGCGGGCCTTACGATCGCTCGGCATCCCCGCAAAAGCACTTGTCAGGTCTCTTTCTGATGAAGAGGCAATTCTTGCCCAGGGACAAGAGAACACTCAACGCTTAGATCCCAGCTTCATTGAAAAAGCGCTTTTCGCCACCGAGCTGGCTACAAGCGGCTACGAGCAAGCAATCATTCTGGATGCCCTCGCTGTGGACAAGCCAATGCTATCCCGCATGACCAAAGTTGCACGGTCTATTCCAAAGTCAGTCATTGAGCAAATTGGATCCGCTCATGGCATTGGACGGAGGCGTTGGGAAGAGCTGGCAGACCAGTCGCGCAGAGATAGCGTCGATCTTGAACAGGTCACCGCAACGCTTCAGTTTAATGTTGCAAAAAGCTCCGACGACCGCTTTGGCATGGTCAGTGACGCCATTACTCAAGCGCTAAAATCTAAGGCCACTAACAAACCAGCTGCACCCCCTACCCTCTCCATCAAACTTGGTGATGGGACGGCTTTGGCTGAAGTAAAAGAAACGGCCCGTGCTTTGACATTCAAGCTGTCGAAGTCTGATGCCCCAGAATTTGCCCAGTGGATGCGTAACAACGCAGAAGCTGAGCTTACGCGCCTCTATGAGGCGTGGCAGTCAGAGCAAAAGCCTGACTGATGTCGACCGAGCAGTAAAACTTAAAAAAGGAGCACGACCAACAACCCAAAAAAGAAAGAGCCCCCCAAGGTTTCCCTAGGAGAGCCCAATCTGTTCTTTGCACTTTCAGATTTACCAGCTTCTCCGCGCCAGTCAACAACAACCGATTCGGTTGCTGAAGATTTGCGGCCTTTTTCTAATTTTTTGAGATATCGGAGCCTTTCATATCAGGTTGTCGTGAAAAAACATGGCATTTACACAAGCAACTGCACCCACTGGGCTGCGGACCAGTGAAATATTGTCCGCGGACAATTCCATTCCAGAACGCCACATCGTTATCGCAACGCTCCGAAACGCGGCCCCGCGACTCGGTCTCAGTGCATCGGTGATTTCAACATTGGACGCGATGCTTTCGTGCCTCGCTCCAAAGCGCAACCACCACACCGTGTTTGCATCAAACTCAACGCTCACGTTCCGGCGCAATGGCATCTCAGACAGAACAATCAGACGCCACGCAGCGACGCTTCAAGAAATTGGCCTGCTCGTTCGCCGTGACAGCCCCAATCGGAAACGGTTCACAAAACACAACAGCCACGCCGGCCAAGCCCTTCGCTTTGGCTTTGACCTCTCACCGCTTTTCGATCGTCTGCATGAGATTGCTTCAATGGCGGCTGAGGTCATGAAAGAACGAGAGCAAATTGACTATCTTCGTGCCAAAATCCGCGCGGCAGCCAATGCAAGCCTGATCGAAAAGCCAAACGATGCGATGGCTCTGAACGTCTTTCGTGTCCTCCGTCGGAAATTATCACTGGAAGACTGTGAGAAAATTCTCTCAGCCCTGCCAATCAAAGAAGTTGATGCAGAGTCACCAGATGATCAAACTTCAAGTTTAGCGACTACATTGACCGCCAGTGACGGTCAAAATGTCCGGCACCATCATAAGTCAAATAAAGAACATATTGATAAAGAGAACATCTCACAAAAAAAACAAACCACTCCTGTGCCTTCAGATGCTCCAATCACAATACCAGAATTGCTATCCGCATGTCCGGAGGCAGCCGAGTTTTCGCTGAGAAGAATGGAAACTGTTCATGATGTCGTCGCTCATGCACGAACGCTGGCGCCGATGATAGGGATCAGCCCTCAAAGCTACGAGGCAGCTCATGAGCGACTGGGTGCGTTAAGAGCAGCGGCAACTGTTTGGGCCATCATGCAGTTCCATGACAAAATCAAAGCAGTTGGTGCGTATTTTAGATCAATAACCACCGGATCAAAGAGCGCAGATTTTAGCCCAGAAAGACTCATCCGGCGTTTGGCTTCGGCGCAAAAATATGCGGTTTGATTTCAAAATTGTCCGCGGACAATTTTCTAAGCCGCATCGTCGGCTTTGATGAACGGCCGCCCACACAAAGATAGCATGAGGTGCCAAGTCTTACGGTCGATAGCTGCACAGATTTTATTGCGCTCAGAAGAGATGGGGCAGGACCCACTGGTCTATATACAATCTACCACGAAGCTTTGCCGACACATTACGCGCACCATTTAGGCCCATTGCCTACCTCAATCGCCATTGAGCCTAATTCAACACTCTAGGATGGTAGCCAAAACGCGCTTTTCAATTAAAATATATAATTATCAATGTGTTAGTTGAAACATGCGTACTATTTCTCACAATAGTTCCCTGAAAAACAGTTCGTTCGTGTTTTGAGTTGTTTTGCAGTCCGCCATTACAGATGCAGCCTAGTGTTATCCTAAAGTAAAAGTTTCCTTCTTGTTTTGGGACTGTCTGATGGAACCCTTGTAGAGTGTTCCTGACGGGTCCGGGTCGGTTTCCGTCCTGTCTGTCCTGACAAGGAAGTTCCCATGCAAACAGAAGCATTGCGCGTGCTGCGCGCAGAGGCGCGATCTTGATGGCGACATCGAGAGCTAAGAAGAACTGGTGACCATGATGAGGCGCGTCGGCTGGAACGCCAAACAATCAGCCGCGATATTGGATATCTCCGTGCGGCTCTCAACAACCCCAACGCCTATGTCAGTTGTGTTGGGGGAGGGACCATTCTTCACCTCGGGCTGACAACAGTCTCGCTCTATGCCCCCGTTGAACGCTTCCCGCTCGCCAGCTTGGCCGTCCGGCTTGGAACGCCTCTGATCGACTGCCGCCCCGTCCGTGACATCATCGCCTTGGCAAACCTGCCGAAGGTCACAATGGACGGCCGGATCGATTCAGAACCTTGGACGGCCTCAAGCCGTATATCGCTTCTGACATATCTCGACGCTGCCGAACGCCTTGGCGCTCGTATCGTCAACGATCCGCGCGCAGATCGCGCGACCTAACCCAACCTTCCCAATCAACCTCAACCGAAAGGAGGCCAGTCATGGCAAGTTCCCGCACGTCCAAATTCGACGCATCCGAAGCCATCACCAATGAACTTATCCGCATCATCGAAAGGGGTGTCTTCCTTGGCGCAAACCGTGGACCGCTGGCGGCAGCGCGCGTCCCTTGCGCCACAACAGCGAGCCCTATCAGGGCGTGAATAACTTCCTGCTCACCATGCGCACGGTGATGGCAGGATATACCTCTCCGTTCTGGATGACCGTGCCGCAGGCGAATACTCTTGGAGCTAAGATACGGAAGGGCGAACGCTCGTCTGTTGTTGTTTATTATGGCCAGAGCCGAACGCAGTCGGATGATGATCAGGATGCTAACGATGGCAATGCCGATGAAGCCCGCGTGTTTCGGTTCCAGAAGTCATATCGTGTGTTCAATGCAGATCAAATCGAGGGCTTGCCGGTTGCTTTCCACCCGGATGCCTGTTCTGTCCCCGATCATGCGCAATCCGAGCCTATCCCGCATATGCAGGCGTTCTTTGATGCCATCGATATTACGACGATCTTTGGTGGGACCGAGGCACGCTACAATCCGCCCGTCGATAAGGTTTTCATGCCAAGCATTGAGCGCTTCAAGAACCCGCTGAACTTTTACGGGGTCTGGGCGCACGAGCTTGCCCATGCCACGAAGGCGCCCCATCGCCTGAACCGAGACTATGGTCTCAGCCGGTTTGGCAACACGGCTTATTCCCGCGAAGAGATCGTGGCCGAGTTGACGTCCTGCTTTCTGGGGCAGGAGCTTGGGTTCACAGCGCATACGCTAGAGCTGAACGCGTCGTATTTGTATGGTCTTGCCACGTTTTAGTTCCGGTCTCTTTCGAGCAATGTTTGCTATGAAGGAGATAGAGAATGGCACCGAGATACACAGACGAGTTTCGTCTTGATGCAGTACGCATCGCAACGACCAGTGGGCTGACACGACCGCAAGCGGCAGCGGATTTAGGAGTTGGGCTTTCGACGTTGAACAAGTGGGTTCAAAAGCATCAGCATGACAACCTGATGTCGGGTCCTCACGAGGATGTCGAGAAAGAGAACGAACGCCTTCGCAAGGAAGTTCGGTTGCTTCGCGAGGAGAGGGAAGTGTTAAAAAAAGCGGCAATCTTCTTTGCAGGCCAAAGTCGGTGAGGTTCGCCTTTATCGACGCCTGGAAAGAAGAATGGCCTGTCGAATTTCTTTGCCGCGTCATGCAGGTTACGTCGCGAGGATTTCGCGCGTGGCGAAGCCGCCCGATGAGCCAGCGACAGCGCGACGATATGGTGATCCTGGCGCATATCCGCGAACAGCACCGCTTAAGCCTGCAAAGCTATGGCGGGCCTCGCATGACCGAAGAACTGCAAGAACTGGGTCTGCAAGTTGGGCACCGGCGCGTGGGCCGCTTAATGCGGGAGAATAGCATCAAAATCATCAGGACCCAGAAATACAAGGTTACGACCGACAGCAATCATGCGTTTAACATCGCCCCTAACTTGCTGGGCCAGGACTTCTTTGCAGATGGTCCAAACCAAAAGTGGGCCGATGACATTTCCTACATCTGGACCAGTGAGGGCTGGTTGTATCTGGCAGTGATCCTTGATTTGTATTCCCGTCGTGTCATCGGTTGGGCGGTTAGCAATCGTATGAAGCGGGATCTGGCGATCCGAGCATTGGATATGGCTGTGGCACTGCGGCAACCGCCGAAGGGCTGCATGCATCATACGGATCGCGGGTCGCAATATTGTTCAGGCGACTATCAGAAACGGCTGTCTAAACACGGCTTCCAAGTTTCGATGAGCGGTAAGGGAAACTGCTACGACAATTCCATGGTTGAAACGTTCTTCAAATCACTCAGGGCAGAGCTGATTTGGCGCAACCGCTGGGAAACCAGGCGTAAAGCCGAAGGGGCGATTTTCCAGTATATCAATGGGTTCTACAATCCACGACGGCGGCACTCGTCATTAGGTGGCAAAAGCCCCTTGGCCTTCGAACGAAAGGCTGCCTAAATGAGTTGAGAGACCGGAACGCAACCGCGACAAGACCAGTATCACTGGTTGCGTGTGCTGCGCTCGGACAAATCTGCGATTTTCAAACATGCGGCCGATGCTCAGAAGGCCTGCGATTACCTGATCGCACGCTCAGAGGCGGGCAGGGCAGGGGCCACCGATCAGGCAGCCTGAGAGGTCTGGTGCTGTCCCTGGCGGCGGCTCTCAAAAAGTAAAAGCAAGCTTTTGGTTTTGTGTTTTTAATTTCCTCGAAAGGACAAGCCCATGACCACTTCCGCACGCCCTCAAACCGAAGGCCCCGACATCACAGCAATCGCTGCTCAGAATGATGCCTTCCGCAAACTTGCCTGCCTTGGCATTGCACCAGATCAGCCCATTGCAGGCCGTATGCATGTCACACGGTCTCTTGCTGAAGCCGAGGATGGCTTCATGGCTGAGGCGGTCAAAGCAACAGGTGAGTTCGACACCTTTGAACCCGAGAATGATCCTGACGGATGCCACGACTTCGGGGCCGTCGATATCAGGGGGCAAAAGGTCTTTTGGAAGATCGATCTTTATGAGGCGGATAGCGATTTCCGCTACGGTGCTGAAACCCCTGACAATCCCGGAACCACCATGCGCGTGCTCACCATCATGATGGCATCTGACTGGTAGAGCAGGGGGCTTAACCTCGCAAATGAAGCACTATCTGAAGGCCCGCTGACCTCTACAAAGGGAAAGCGGGCCTTTTGTCATGTGATCCTCAAATCCGGGGATTGGTCAGGCCGCTTTCGAATGTTCGGGGCGGCGCAAACATCTCAAAAGGATATCACATGACACATGCTCTCAAATCAGTCTCCGTTGCCATCGGCGATCTTGTCGCCCACCCAGCCAATGTGCGCAGCAAATCACCGGAGGAATACGCCTCAGAGAATATTGCTCACCTCAAAGCCAGCATTGGCGTGCTCGGCATTATTCAGCCGTTATTGGTTCAGAACATCGACGGCAAGTTCGGCGTCTTGGCAGGTGGTCGACGTCGCGCTGCCCTAAACGAATTGGTCGCTGACAAGACCGCCAAAGGCTTCACCAACAAAACCAAGATCGAATGCCGCTTGGTGCCAGACAACTGCGATGTGACCACGGCCCTATCGTTGGCCGAAAACATCACCCAAGCCCCGATGAACGCTATCGACGAGTTTGAAGCCTTCGCGCGCATGATGGAGGTTGATGGACAATCGCCAGACACCATTGCCAAGACCTTCGGGACGACAATTGCCGCCGTCAAAGGGCGTCTGCGCTATGGCCTCATCCATCCCGACATCCGGGCAGCCGCCCGAGCCAAGACGATTACGCTCGATACGATGAAGGCTTTTGCGGATCATCCCAGTCAGGCTGTGCAGGTAGAGGTGTTCGAGGCGCTGACGAAAGATGGCGACAGCTATGTGCAGGCCTATACAGTGCGTCAGGCACTCAAGACCCGCGGTGTGCAGGTGAGCGACGATATCGGGGTCTTCGTGCGTGAGGACTATGAGGCGCGAGGTGGTCCTATCGCTGCCGACCTCCTCGAGGAGCATTCGGTGTTAGAAGACATCGCACTGGTCGAAACGATCATGGTCGAAAAACTCACCGCCGCCGCCGAAGAGGCACGGGCCCAAATGGGGTTGGCGTGGGCCGAGGCGTTGGTGCGCTACGATTATGCAACGATGGCAGAATATGGTCGCGTCTATCCCGGTCCGGTCGAGCCTGATGCCGCTGGTCAAAAGCGCGTGGATGCGATCACGGAGGAACTCGAGAAACTGCAACTTGAGATGGAGGACGAAAACCTCGAGACGGATGCCTACAAAGCCCTCTACGATCGCGTAGATGCGCTCGAAGAAGAGGCGCGGGATCTGCAGGAGGCATATAGTGCCGAAGACCTTGCGCAGGGTGGCGTCATCGCATCTTGGTCAAACGGCAAGATTACGCTGCATGTCGGCCTGGTGCGGCCAGAGGACAAGCCTGAGGCGACATCTCAAACGACCAGTGCCGGCGGCACGTCTGGTGACGCAGAAGGGCAGGGCACGGACGCAATCGTCTATCCCGCCTCACTGACCCAAGACCTCAAGACAGAGCGGGCAATGGCCCTCGGGGCGGCGATGACGCTGCATCCGGAGGCCACGCTTGATCTGACCTTGTTCAAGCTGGTCACGGACGTGCTTGGCGGCATGAGTGCAACCCATGGCATCAAGGTCGAAGCCCGAAAAGAATACCGCAGCCACGCCAAGATGGATGAGATCGATGGCACATCGCTGGAACAGGTGGCCGAGGCGCATGACGCGCTCGATCTGTCTTGGGCGGATGAGGCGAAGTCTCCGGCAGATCAGTTTGCATCATTCCGCGCCCTTGATGCGGGCGAGAAGGCCAAACTGGTCGCCTATGCCACGGCCAGCACGACGCAATCGTGTTTTTCCCGCAGCGTTCAGAGCGATAGCCTGATGCACGACTTCGAGATCGAGGTCATGCCGGACATCCGCGCCCACTGGACGCCAAACGCGGCGCTGTTCAATCGCTTCAAAAAGGCGTGGCTGCTTAAAATCCTTGGCGAAGAGCTCGGCCTCGCGCAGGAGGCGGTAACATTGGCCTCCATGAGCAAGAGAGAGATCGTCGCCTTTTGTGACAAGCTCTTCGCCGAGCCATTCGCGACCCTTACCGAGGCACAACACGCGGCCGTTAGGGCGTGGTGCCCGCCAATGATGCAAACGACCGGTGGCGTTATACGCCGAGACAGGATCGCAAAGATCAGGTGTTTGCTTGATGCCGAACCAGAACGCACTCAAATGCCGGACGCGGCCACAAACTCTGAACCCGACGATCCGCCCGTGCAGCAGCCTTGCCCCAAATGCGGTGGTGCGATGATCATTGTTGAGATCTTCCTGCGCGGCCAAACACCCAAATGCCGCGCCCCGCCATGGAAGGACGCCGCATGATACAACTAGAAAATCCGACCTTGCCTTGCGCAGACGTCGGACCAGTCAGTGCGGCCCTCTCAAAAAATCCGATGCCACATCACGCCTGCGGCGACATCATGGGGCACCAAATGGCAAAGTCATGCTGGGTAAATAAACCGGCAAACGCCGCCCGTCGTCAAAATCCCGCTCGCTCTGCGCATCAAACGCTGCAGCCGTAACGCACAATCCCCATAGTAACGAAACCCGCCCGCGCTTTCCTCCTTGTCGGATTTGTCGCCGCTGCAGCTCGCGCTGACAGCAGCCACAAACCTTAGACTTTCCCGACATTGACGTTTGGGCATGTTGCTGACGTAGCATTTTTTCGCAATTGCAGCGGCGCGCTTTTTGCGGTGCAGCGGGTTTCACCAGAGCAGCCGTTCAAACTGGTCACCCACGCCGGACCTCAAATTGATCTTTCGCCGCACGGTGCAGGAACTCACATGTCGCGGACTTCCCGGATCAATGCCGGCGCGGCTATAGCTGACGCAGAAAACGTTCGCATTGGTGGACTGGCTGCCTTCATACTGGTCGCGTCGCGTCTGATGATTGCCCTTCTTATTGGCATCGCACCGATCATGATCTTTTTGACGCTGTTTGACATCACCAAAGACTATTTTACGCGTTGGCTCTCCGCGCTGATCTCCTTTGCCATTTATCCAATTGTCGTGGCGGGCGTATTTGCAACGATCACAGGAGTTGCCTCCGCATTGATCGGGGAGCTTGGCGATCCCGAAGGGGCAACAAACATCGGTGCACTCATCCCGTTTTTTATGATGGTTCTGATGGCCAAAGGATTTATCGTCGCAACGCCATTCATCGTACGGGCGATCTCAGGGAATATCATGATGCCTGCGCTGTCGGGCAGCCTGAGTGGAAGCTATGGATTCATGCGGGCGGCCATGGGAAATCAACAAGCTTACAATCGCTATCTGGTTGGTGGCGCAAGTGGGGCTGAATATGCAGCACTAAGAGCCCGCCAGTTCTTTGGTGCGCAGCAAATGCCACAACGGCCGGGAATGGCCAATGTGACACCGACGGGGGGCAATCCATCGACCGGGACTGGATCGCAAATGCTGGCTCAGCTTGCGAGGCTTGGCAGGTTGGGGAGAAGGTGAGCATGTCTGACCCAGACTCGGAACTTCTTCTCAAAGAGCAGGCTGATCTTTGGGCCATGTCGTATGGATTTATCGATGCAGACGAAATGAAGCAGTGGGGCAAACAAATGGAACGTGAGCGCCTTGCAGAATTTGACTTGAAAGAGGTGACCGAGAATGAACAATAGTAGAGTAGCAGATCGCCTTGGTGGCTTGGTCATCGGGCTTCCAACAGTGGCATTGCCTATATGGATTGCGGGTTGGTCGCACTGGCTGGGCGTAGTTACGACGATCTTGTTTTTGTTTATAGCCGTGTCTTACGTTTGCGGCGTAAAGCCTAAATGGTTTCAACATGGCAATGCGAAGTAAGCGCAGCTTAAACAACACCCCCCAATGACGCGGCTACCTCGATGTGTTTCTTGTATGATGTTTTTTAACACGATGACCTTCTCATGTCATATGGGCAGGATGTCTTTGACTGCTTGGCAAGTAGCTGCCGCACCTTACAAAAAATCGTACAATAAGGGCTGCTGCTCCGGCAGGGGTCAGGACCATACGTTAGTGAAACCAGCCGTTCGTGCATTATGCAGCGAATGCTTAGTCTGAGCCCAGACTCACAGATGCTGCGTCATGATCGAATGACTGCTTATGTTTGTGCGAAACTGTTTCAGAATTTGACCTGCTTAGTTTACTAAAGTAGAACATATGGTGAACATTTGGGAATCATTATGTCGTGTATGCAGTCTGTACGCATTCAAAAACGTGGGTTTGGTCAGGCACATCAACATGCCACAATCAAACACACAGCATCGGAAATTTTCCCCGATGCCACCAAAGATGCTGCTGCGATTGGGTATGTTTTGTCACGGCTAACCCGCTCAAGTGCACCGATTCTTTGGGTGCAGGATCGACTTTCGCGCAAGGAAACGGGGCAGCCTTATCTGGCGAGTATTGGGATAATACGCCCCATTATCACGGTCGATCTTTCGCGTGCCGCAGATGTGCTGTGGGCGTTGGAAGACGGGCTTCGCTGTCGTGCACTCGCTGCAGTTATTGGCGAAGTGTGGGGCGACCCAGCCGCCCTCGATTTTACGGCAACCAAAAGACTGGCGATGCGGTCAGAGGCTGCAAATGTGCCATGCTGGTTGATCCGTCATGCCGCCACCCCAAACCTGAGTGCGGCCCGCGACCGTTGGCGGATCGCCAGTCTGCCGTCTGCGCCGAATCCATACGACGCGGAGGCACCGGGAAATCCGCGTTGGTCGCTCGATCTGTTCCGGTCGCGGGGGTCGCAACCGGGGAAATGGACGGTGGCATATGACCGACAGGCGGATCGTCTCGATCACGTTGCCCCACTTCGCGATGGAACGGTGGGAGCGGATCATGGAACGTCAGGGCAGCGCGCTATCGGATGATATACCATTAGTCTTGGCGCGCGAGGGACAGCACGGGCCAGTGATCCATGCGGCCAATCGTACGGCACGGCATTTGCGCATTGCGACTGGATCGCGCGTTGTCGATATGAAGGCGATTTGCCCTGAATTACAGATTGAATATGCCGACCAGTCTGGTGACAGGGCTGCGCTGGACCGCCTTGTGCTTTGGGCGCGGCGCTGGTGCCCTTGGACAGTGCGTGACGGTGATAACGGTTTGATTTTAGATACGACAGGATCGGCACATCTGTTCGGTGGAGAGGCGGCGATGTTGGTCGAGATGGAAACGCAATTGTCTTTGCTTGGCCTCACATCGCGCATGGCCATGGCCCCGACATGGGGGGCTGCATGGGCATTAGCGCGTTTCGGTCCTGTGCGGCCGATATGTGCGGCGGATGAAACGGCGATAAAGCTGGGGGCGTTGCCTGTTTCAGGGCTACGGTTGGACGGTGATACTTTGCTACTTTTGCAGCGTTTGGGGCTCAAAACCATTGGTGCGGTGATGGATGTGCCGCGTCTGTCGCTGACGCGTCGGTTTGTGAAAGCGACGCTGACTGCCAACCCGCTGATGCGGTTGGATCAGGCCTTGGGCAAACTGGCCGAACCTGTTGCCAGCGTTGATACCAAACCACAATTTTCAGTGCAAAGCCGTTTGGCCGAACCGATCTTTGATCCGACGCCTTATTTGCCCGAACTCTGCGAGAAATTATGCGACGCTTTAGAACAGGCGGGCATGGGATGTCGGCGTCTGCACCTCACTGTATATCGCACGGATGGCGATGTCAGTCATGTCGATGTGGCGACGTCTGCCATCACGCGCGACCCTGTGCATCTGCATAGTCTGTTTCGCGATAAGGTGGAGCGGATCAATCCCGGCTTTGGGTTTGACCTGATCACATTAACTGCCAGTGATGTGGAACAGGTGCAGGTTGCTCAGACCCACTTGGATGGTGGGGTAGACGATGATTTGCATCTCACGTTGTTGGTGGACCGGCTGACGGCAAAGTTTGGTGCGCGTGCTGTGTCATGCCCTGTCTTGCGTGAAAGTCATGTGCCGGAACGGGCCGAGGTCCGCATTGCCGCACTTGCGGGACATACACAAACGGCTGCGGTCACGACGAAAGAACGCCCCATCCGCCTGCTGGATCAACCCGAAGAAATCGGTGTGCTTTATGCCGTCCCCGAAGGCCCGCCCGCACAGTTTGTTTGGCGTAGACAAACGCACCGTGTGGCCCGCTATTCAGGACCGGAACGCATTGCCCCTGAATGGTGGCACGACCGCCCCGGCACGCGCTTGCGCGATTATTTCAAGGTCGAGGATCAGGCAGGGCGGCGTTTGTGGCTATATCGCGAAGGCCTGCACGAAGACGGGCGTGGCGGTGATCCGCGCTGGTTTGTGCACGGGATGTTTGCGTAATGCCCGAAATGGATAACCGGCACCCAAGGCGCACGATTGAGGATGATGGCTTCACACCCAACCTCCCCAGCGATTTTGTTGAACTGGGTGTCAGTACCTGTTTTTCCTTTCTGCGCGGGGCATCTGATGCTGTGGATTTGGCCACAACCGCAAACAATCTTGGCTATGATAAGCTTGGCTGCGCTGATCTGAACACAATGGCAGGTGTGGTCCGTTTGCATGCCGAGGCGCATAAAGCTTGCGTACATCCGGTCATTGGGTGCCGTTTGCAATTGGTCACGGGTGAGGCATTTCTTGCCTACCCCCGCAACCGCGCCGCCTATGGGCGGCTGTGCACGTTGTTATCCAAGGGTAAAATGGAGGCGACCGACGGATCATGGCAGATCAAAGGGGCCTGTGACATCACGTTGGATGATCTGGCACAGTATAGTGCAGATGTGCAGTTGATCGTTTTGCCCGGTCTGGACCTTGATCATTTCTGCGCGGGCCTGCGCCGCCTGACACGCGCATTACCCACCCTAAGGCATATCGCCGCTAACCACCTCTACCGCGGCGATGACCGCGCCCGCATTAACCGTCTTGACGGTTTGGCTAAGGCGCATGGGTTGTCTATTTTGGCAACGAATGACGTGCATTATCATGCCCCGGAACGACGCCCCTTACAGGATGTGATGACCTGTATCCTACATAAGACGACGATCCAAAAGGCGGGTTTTTTGCTAGAAGCAAATGCCGAACGGCACCTAAAATCACCTGCACAGATGAAGACGCTATTTGCGCAATGGCCCCATGCGATCCGCGCAACACGGGCGGTCGCAGATGCGTGCGATTTTGATCTGCGCGAACTCTCATATGAATACCCGCGAGAAACTGTGCCGCAGGGGTACACCCCACAAGCATATTTGGAACAACAGACATGGAAAGGCGCTGCATGGCGTTATCCGGATGGCATTCCTGATGGTGTTACCAAGGTGTTGCGCAAGGAACTGGCTCTGATTGGGAAAATGGACCTCGCCCAGTATTTTCTAACGATCCAGAACGTCGTGGATTTCGCCCGCCATGATTGTAAGCCGCCGATCCTGTGCCAAGGGCGGGGGTCTGCTGCGAACTCTGCTGTTTGTTACGTTTTAGGCATTACCGCGGTTGATCCGGCCACCAATGATCTGCTGTTTGAACGGTTCATTTCCGAGGAACGCAAAGAACCGCCCGATATCGACGTCGATTTTGAACATGAACGCCGCGAAGAGGTGATCCAGCATATCTATGACAAATACGGGCGTGACCGCGCGGCCCTTTGCGCCACTGTCATCCACTATCGTCCCCGCATGGCTGTGCGCGAGGTCGGCAAAGTCATGGGGCTGTCTGAGGACATCACGACCGCCTTGTCCAAAACGATCTGGGGGTCATGGGGTCGTGAAGTCGGTGCACGCGAAGCGAAAGAAGCTGGTATTGACCTGAAAGATTCACTGATGGCGCGTACGATCAAGATCGCTGATCAAATGATCGGTATGCCACGCCACTTGGGCCAGCATGTCGGGGGCTTTATCTTGACCGAAAACCCGCTGACGCAGACTGTGCCTATTGGAAACGGTGCAATGCCTGAACGCAGTTTTATCGAATGGGACAAAGACGATATCGCCGAATTGCGCATCCTCAAGGTCGATGTGCTGGCACTTGGCATGCTAACTTGTATCCGTAAAGCGTTCGATATGGTCGAAGCGTATTACGGACGAAAACTGACGCTTGCGAATATCGAAGAGGGTGACAACGCCACCTATGACATGCTGTGCAAGGGCGACAGTCTGGGTGTGTTTCAGGTCGAAAGCCGCGCACAAATGAACATGTTGCCGCGCCTGAAACCACGCGAATTCTATGATTTGGTGATTCAAGTCGCCATCGTCCGCCCCGGTCCGATCCAAGGAGATATGGTGCATCCCTATCTGCGCCGACGCAGCGGGAAAGAGGCTGAAGGCTATCCGTCGCCAGCACCGCCCCACGACCCTGATGAATTACGCAAAGTCCTCAAACGCACCAAAGGCGTGCCGATTTTTCAAGAACAGGCGATGAAAGTCGCCATGGTCGCGGCAGAGTTTTCCCCTGATGAGGCCAACCAACTGCGCAAAGCCATGGCCACATTCCGGTCACGCGGCACGATTGGACTGCTTGAGGAAAAGATGGTCGGACGCATGATCAAGCGTGGCTATGATCCTGAATTCGCCAATCGTTGTTTTCACCAGATTAAAGGCTTTGGTGATTATGGATTTCCCGAAAGTCACGCGGCGAGTTTTGCGCATCTGGTGTACGTCTCAAGCTGGATCAAATGCCATTATCCGGATGTATTCTGTGCCGCCTTGCTGAATGCGCAACCAATGGGGTTTTACGCCCCGGCCCAGATTGTACGTGACGCGCGCGAACACAACATTATCGTGCGCGGGCCAGATGTGAATTACAGCGATTGGGACAGCACATTGGAACCTATAGAACGTGGCGTTTTTGCTGTGCGGCTTGGATTGCGGCAAGTCGATGGTGTGCGTCAAGACATGGCACAACGGATCATAGATGCGCGACAAAACCCATTCTCTGATCTGGTTGATTTGAAACAGCGGGCGCGGCTTGATGCGGGAACAATGCGTAAACTGGCGGCGGCCGATGCCGTGCGGTCAATGCAATTGGACCGGCGTCAGGCGCTATGGGACGCGCGGGCATTGCGCGATGCACCAGACCTGCCCCTGTTCCAAAAAAGTCAGGATGAAGGGTATGAGGTCCAGTTTGATTTGCCCAAGATGCCCATGTGCGAACATGTAGTCGCCGATTACCAAACGACGCGCCTATCCCTCAAAGCGCATCCAATGTCATTTCTACGCACCAGCATGGCAAAACAAGGCTATGCCACAACCGTATCACTAAACGATATGCGCAACGGTCAAACCGTAAAATTGGCTGGGGTCGTCCTCATCCGCCAACGCCCCGGTAGCGCCAAAGGCGTGTGTTTTATCACGATTGAGGATGAAACAGGCGTCGCTAACCTTGTCGTCTGGCCAAAGGTGATGGAAGCGTTTCGTAAAGTGATCATGCAGTCGCGGATCATTGATGTACGCGGCACTATGCAACGCTCGGATGATGTTATTCATGTCGTTGCTCATCATTTAACAGACCGGAGCGATGCACTTATGCGGTTATCAAATGACGCGATGGAGCCACCACTTGCCCGCGCAGACGAAGTAAAGAGGGCAATTCCGAATGGCACCCAGGGCCACCCACGTAACGTGCGGGTCATCCCAAAGTCGCGGGATTTTCATTAAGAGCGTTTTTGCGTCTCATGGCTCAATTCACAACTAATAATTACCGTTCTACACGAAAGCAGACCTTGCGTTGCAAATGCCCAATGGCCGCTTCGTTTAAGGTTTTTCGATGCGGGCCTGTGCGCGACTTTTCGGCTTAGTGTGAGTGTGGCCCGCGTTGGGAAACATGACTAGGAGGAAGCCGTGGGGTCTGGGCGCGCGCTATGGGGGAAGCGCCAATCAGGTTCAGCCGAGGATGCTGCGAGATGGAATTGCTTGGCATCATTTCTCATGGATTGGTGCCCTTGAGCGTCTTTTTCGGAGTGGCTTGGCACCAGTTTGGGCGCATTGGACGCCATCAATTTTCCTTCACCCAAGCCGATACCAGCCCAAAACGCGATGCAGTTCGGGGAATGGTCTTTGATTGATGACGTGCGCCCCGTCATGCTGCGGCCTTTCTGGGTGGTGCGCGGGATTGTGGTCTTTGGCCCCGCCGGAAGGTCTCGATGATGCGCATTTTCCCGCCGCAGCCGGGGCATGGGTCTCGCAGTGTGAGCGGGATGACCTCGGCGACTGGTGGGTCATCCTGTTTGGCGGTTTGTGCGCCAAGTAAGGTCCGAGCTTTTGCGATGTTAGCCTTACGGGTCGAACTGGCGAGCAGGCCATAATGGCGGATGCGGTGGAACCGGTCCGGTAGCACATGGATCAGAAAGCGGCGGATGAACTCTGATGTGGAAAGGTGCATGACGGATCGCCCGTCACCAGATTTGAAGCGATAATCTTTCCATCGGAACGCAACGGTGTTGGCATCGGCACTGATCAAACGGCTGTTTGAGATGGCGATGCGGTGCGTGTAGCGGCTGAGATAGGCGAGCACGGCTTCGGGCCCGCCGAATGGCGGTTTGGCATAGACCACCCATTTGGTTTTGCGCAGTGGGGCGAGATATGCGGCGAAGGCCTGTGGGTCCGACAGCCCGTTCAGATCGCCGAAGAAGGACAGTTCACCTGCGCGGTGCAGGGCAAGCAGCCCTTCGATAAACAGCCGCCGGAACAGTCGTGACAACACCCGCACATGTAGAAAGAACCCCGGCTTGCAAGCGATCCATCTCTTGCCATCTGACGACAGACCGCCGCCTGGGACAATCATGTGGACATGGGGATGGTGCGTAAGTGCCGACCCCCACGTATGAAGGACGCTGGTCATGCCAACCCGCGCGCCGAGCCGTTTGGGATCGGCTGCAATTGTCATCACCGTTTGCGCAGACGCTTTGAACAGTAGGCCATAGACGGCCTTCTTGTTCCAGTAGGCGATACGAGCGATCTGCGCAGGCAACGTGAAGACGACATGGAAATATTCCACGGGCAGCAGATCCTCGGCGCGCGCTTCCATCCAGTCGCGCGCGGCCGGACTCTGGCACTTGGGACAGTGCCGGTTCTTGCAGCTATTGTACGCAATGTGCATGTGGTTGCATTTGGTACAGGCCGCCACATGCCCGCCGAGCGCCTCAGTTCGGCAGGCTTCGATTGAGGACATCACTTTGAGCTGGGACAGGTTGACATGGCCCTTATTGACCTGCCGCCACGCAGGACCAAACTTTCGGAAAATATCCGCAATCTCCAGTTCTGGCCGGGGCACCCGGCCTCGGTTATTCCCGTCTGCGCTTGCGGGTCTGTACGTTCAGCCTTTTGAGAGCTTCAAACGGGCTGGGCGTATCCCGGATTGTTTTAGTCGCAACATGGGTATAACGCGCTGTCGTGCTCAGCTTGGCGTGACCCAGTAAGACCTGAATCACCCGCACATCCGTTCCAGCCTCCATAAGATGGGTGGCAAAGCTGTGCCGCAAGGTATGCAGCGTGGCTGGCTTTGAAATACCAACCAGATGTTTGGCCGAGTTGAACGCCCGACCCAATTGCCTCGACGTGACCGGATTGATCTTCGGCTTGCCCGGAAAGAGCCATCCCTCGGGGCGCGCTTCGCACCAATAGTCACGCAACAAGTCCAAGAGATCGGGTGACAGCATGACCTTGCGGTCCTTGCGCCCCTTGCCTTCATCGACATGGATTAACATCCGGTCACTATCGATATCGCTGACCTTGAGATTGCAAACCTCAGATGCCCGCAGACCCGCACCATAGGAAATACTTAGCGCCGCCCGATACTTCAGACCCGGGCCGGGTGCCGCAGCAAGAAGCTCCGAAACATCTTCGATACTCAGCACTGTTGGCAGCCTGCGTGGCTGCGTGCGGAACTGCATGTACTTCTTCATGTCTTCACGGTTGCAGGTTGTACCGAACAGGAACCGCAGCGCCATGATCCGCGCGTTGAATGTGGGCGGTGTCACTTCCGTATCGGTCATATGCAACTGATACGCCCGAAGATCATCTGGCGTGGCGGTATCGGGCGAGCGCCCAAGAAAACCAGAAAAGTGTTTGATCGCCCGAATGTGCGCCTTCTGAGCCTTGTCGCCCATCCCGTGGATGCGCATGTCTTCCATCATCCGCTCCCGAAGCGGGGTCATCTTCTCATGTGTCATGGGGAACTCCTGTCCGTTGATTGAGAAGCCTCAATCGTCAGACAGGTTCGTTAAATCTCAAAATCCACACGGCTAAAGTCAGCGCACAACACCCGCAACAATCGCCATTGCCGCGGCAGCGGCTTCGTCCAAGTCCGCAGAGCCGACCTAGCTCTCAACAGAACCAACGGCAGCTTTGAGTCAGCAGGGAAGGTAGTCTGTTGAAGGGTGGCAGTATTTTTACCACTTGATCAAATTCGCATAAGGTGCATTATGTTAAATTTTGTAACCATATAATGTCTGCCATGTAGATCTTAGACGTTAACAATGGTGTAACCTAAACAGGTGTTCGCTTTTTTTAGATATCTCGATTGTTTATAAGTGCCAAACAGATTCCCGTTTGCAACAGCTAGTTATGCTCTATGCAATGACTGCTCCGTGAAAAGCCCAGCCTTTAAGGGGCGCGGCCTTCCGGTATCTATGTTGGGTTGCACACTACTATGGAATGGTGACGACGATTTTTCCGACTGCGTGACCGTCTTTCAGGGACTCGTACGCGGCGACTACATCCTCCATCTTGTAGGTGCTATCAATCACGGTTTTGACGTGACCATTTTCGATCAACTTGCCAAGGTCAGCCAACATCGCACCGTCGGGTTCCATAAAGAACCACTCGAACCGCACGTCGTGGTCCGGCGCAAGATTATCGGTATCTTGCCCTTTGATTGACACCAGCGTGCCGCCTTTTTTGAGAACTTTGAACGACCGGTTGAGCGTTTCGCCCCCTACCATATCAAACACGATATCATAGTCTGACAATTCGTTTTCAAAGGTTTGCTTTTTGTAGTCTATCACGACATCTGCCCCAAGCTTACGAACAAGATCAACGTTGCGCGCGCTGCATGTGGTCGCGACATGTGCGCCGAAATGTTTCGCGATCTGAATTGCCAAGGTGCCGACACCGCCCGATCCAGCATGGATCAGAACCTTATCGCCTTCTTTCATCTGCGCTTTGGCAATAAGCGCCTGCCAAGCCGTGAGGCCCGCCAACGGAACCGATGCAGCTTCTGCGTGACTAATGTTACTGGGTTTCAGCGCCAACTCACTTGCTTTTACCCGCGCGACTTGCGCGATGGCGCCTGCATCTTGCTGGTTGGCACGGGCATAGACCGCATCGCCAACGTCAAAGCCAGTCACATCTTTACCGATCTCAGTAATTTCACCCGCTACGTCAAAGCCCATGACATGGGGGAATTCCAACGGGATGTTATCTTTCATCGCGCCTGATTGCAGGATGTAGTCGATTGGGTTGATGCTTGCAGCATGCACGTTGATGAGGACTGAATCGTCACTCAGTGTAGGAGCATCAATGTCAGCGATTTCGATTTCGGTGTCGTAGTCACGGAAAATAGCGGCTTTCATGGCTCTAAGTCCTTTGTTGTTGGGGTAAATTCATAGGTCGTCACAGACGTTTGGCCATGCAAATGACACATGTGTAGCTAGACCGATTGCATAAGCATCGTTTTGCCCGCCCATTCGGCACTGATGGCGGCATCGGCCAAGGCCTTAGCTACATCACCGCGGGCTGCTTTAGCTTTCGGGTCAACTTTGTCACCAAAAACCATGTCCCCATCGCCATTGTCATCCGTCAGTGCGACAGGACGCAGAATGGCATATGTCATGCCAGAGTTTTTCACATGTTCGTCTGCGTCATGTTTAGCCTGCAGATAATGTCCCATGTCCGTGTCGGGATCGGGATTTTCCGCGCCCACACTGCTTAGCATGACGAACCGTGACACACCCGCTTTTGCCGCTTGATCCACTAAGTCTATCGCCCCATCACGGTCAATTTTATCAGTCATTTCAGCGCTCGTATCGCCGCCAGATCCAGCTGCAAAGATAACGACATCGCACCCATCACAGACCCCGTCTTGCAAATCAGCTAGATCGCCCATCCGCTGTTCAGACTGTACTGGCAGTTGACTGGTGTCAGAGCTTTCGCGCACCAAAAGCAACCGTATCGTGCCCCCGTGCGACGAGTTCGTTCATAAGACGTGTTCCGGTGTTCCCAGTGGCTCCGGCGACGAGGATTTTCATAGTCATGTCCTTTGTGTTGTGGTCAGTAAGTATTCGTTTCCAGCTATCGTTCTTGCGACTGGCAAACTTGACCTCTTAGGGCAGGTAGATCGCTTTGGTATTGACAAATTCCTTCATGCCAAAGCCGCCGTGTTCGCGCCCAAAGCCGGAATCTTTCACGCCACCGAACGGCATGTTCGGATCAGCAGCCCCAAACGAATTGATACGGACCATGCCGGTATCAAAGTGGTCTCGGGCCAGCTGCAGTGCTTTGTCTTCGTCCTTGCTAAAGATACCGCCGCCTAGTCCGTACCGACTATCGTTTGCGATGCGCATTGCGTCCGCGTCGTCTTTTGCCTTGATGATTGCGGCGACTGGACCGAAGATTTCGTCGTCATAGGCTGGTGTACCCGGTTGGCAATTTGCGAGCACGGTTGCTGGATAATAGTAACCGGTGCGGTCCGGTGCGGAACCGCCACACAGCACCTCTGCGCCACCTTCGACGCTTTTGCTGACTTGTTCAGATATTGTATCAAACTGCTCAGCGCTGGACAGCGGGCCAAGCTGGGTGTCTTCGGCTGTCGGGTCACCCAGGCGAATGGCCTTCATCTGTTCGACAAAGGCGCTGGTGAATGCGTCATAGACCGCTTCTGTCACGACGAAGCGTTTGGCTGACACGCATGTTTCACTGTTGTTATACAATCGGCCTTGGACGCAAGTTTTCACAGCCAGTTCAATGTCTGCGTCTTCGAGCACCAGATAGGCGTCATTCGATCCCAGCTCTAGAACGGACTTCTTCAGGTTTTTCGTGGCGACCTGACCAATATGCCGCCCGCCGCCATCACTGCCGGTCATGGTGACGCCACGCACAAGCTTGTTTTCGATCATTGCGTCAGACGTATCGTGATCCACAATGACAACGTCGAACAATCCTTCTGGCAGCCCGGCTTTCATACAAACGTCGCGCAGCATGAGGCCACTGCCTGTACAGATTGAGGCATGCTTGAGGATTACACCATTGCCAGCCATCAGATTTGACGCGAGCACGCGCACTGGTTGGTAGACCGGAAAATTCCATGGTTGGATGCTGTAAATGACACCGATCGGCGCGTAGGTGATCATACCACGCTTTTCGCCACCGCTGTGTTTGCGATCCTCATCGGCCAGAATTTCTGGACCATGTTCAGCTGTATATTCAAATATCTGTGCGCAAAGTTTGACTTCGGTCTGACCGTCACGCAGCAGCTTGCCGGTTTCTTCTGTCATCAAGGTCGCAAAGGCATCCGCATTGTCGCGCAGCGCTGCGGCGATCTTGCGCAGATAGGGTGCACGGTCGGCATGGCTTTTGGTTCGCCACTCAAGAAACGCCTCATGACATTTTTCGATTTTGTCGAAAGCAACGTCTGACGTCATGACATCATAGGTTGCGATTGTTTCTTCGGTTGCGGGGTTGGTTGTCGATATATGTGTCATGTGAGGCACCTTTTATGGGACGTTGCGTATCCAACCCATTGCGACCCGCATGGTTCCGCCAGCGCGATGCATGACCGCGCGTCATCGAAGGTCATCCGGTGGTTTTGATGGAAAGACAACGCAGGTGACGGTCGAACGAACCCGACATAGTGGAATGTGCCAACCTGCCCTGCTCTGGGGTTAACTTGTCCCGGTTTAGTAGTCAGTCAGCATCCGGTCGGTCGTCTGCCCCGCGGTGCTCCATAAACCTACTTGCCGCGAGCAAGCTTGCCGCGAGTATCGCACAAATGACTGCAAACAGTCCCAAACCAACACCGGACGCAAGTCCAAGCGCGCCAGCGACCCAAAGGCTTGCTGCTGTCGCCATGCCGCCGACATTTTTGTCGCCTTGTATGATCGCGCCCGCACCCAAGAAACCAAGTCCACCAATAAGCCCTTGAATAACACGCGTTGGGTCGGCTGCCAGTTCTGCGGTTCCCATGCTACGCGACATTTCAATCGCAGTGATCGTAAAAATAGCAGAGCCGAGCGACACCATCATATAGGTGCGCACACCAACCCGTCGTCGTCTGACTTCACGGTCGAGCCCAAGGATGCCACCCGCCACCAGCGCAAAGATGAGCCGCATTAACCAGTCTGCTTCCGTCATACCAATATCCAATGCGTTGAATATCTCGTTCATGACTGCTCCTCTGGGTTACGTGACGCGGCGTCTTAATTGCGACTGTGTATCGAAGCGGTCGCGCGCACTAGGGAAAACTGGTTCTTGGCTTTCGCGTGTGGCCTATCCCTATAACCGATCTGGTCTTGTCGCGGTTGCGTTCCGGTCTCTCAACTCATTTAGGCAGCCTTTCGTTCGAAGGCCAAGGGGCTTTTGCCACCTAATGACGAGTGCCGCCGTCGTGGATTGTAGAACCCATTGATATACTGGAAAATCGCCCCTTCGGCTTTACGCCTGGTTTCCCAGCGGTTGCGCCAAATCAGCTCTGCCTTGAGTGATTTGAAGAACGTTTCAACCATGGAATTGTCGTAGCAGTTTCCCTTACCGCTCATCGAAACTTGGAAGCCGTGTTTAGACAGCCGTTTCTGATAGTCGCCTGAACAATATTGCGACCCGCGATCCGTATGATGCATGCAGCCCTTCGGCGGTTGCCGCAGTGCCACAGCCATATCCAATGCTCGGATCGCCAGATCCCGCTTCATACGATTGCTAACCGCCCAACCGATGACACGACGGGAATACAAATCAAGGATCACTGCCAGATACAACCAGCCCTCACTGGTCCAGATGTAGGAAATGTCATCGGCCCACTTTTGGTTTGGACCATCTGCAAAGAAGTCCTGGCCCAGCAAGTTAGGGGCGATGTTAAACGCATGATTGCTGTCGGTCGTAACCTTGTATTTCTGGGTCCTGATGATTTTGATGCTATTCTCCCGCATTAAGCGGCCCACGCGCCGGTGCCCAACTTGCAGACCCAGTTCTTGCAGTTCTTCGGTCATGCGAGGCCCGCCATAGCTTTGCAGGCTTAAGCGGTGCTGTTCGCGGATATGCGCCAGGATCACCATATCGTCGCGCTGTCGCTGGCTCATCGGGCGGCTTCGCCACGCGCGAAATCCTCGCGACGTAACCTGCATGACGCGGCAAAGAAATTCGACAGGCCATTCTTCTTTCCAGGCGTCGATAAAGGCGAACCTCACCGACTTTGGCCTGCAAAGAAGATTGCCGCTTTTTTTAACACTTCCCTCTCCTCGCGAAGCAACCGAACTTCCTTGCGAAGGCGTTCGTTCTCTTTCTCGACATCCTCGTGAGGACCCGACATCAGGTTGTCATGCTGATGCTTTTGAACCCACTTGTTCAACGTCGAAAGCCCAACTCCTAAATCCGCTGCCGCTTGCGGTCGTGTCAGCCCACTGGTCGTTGCGATGCGTACTGCATCAAGACGAAACTCGTCTGTGTATCTCGGTGCCATTCTCTATCTCCTTCATAGCAAACATTGCTCGAAAGAGACCGGAACTAAAACGTGGCAAGACCAATCATACCAGATTTCGTTCCGAGATATTGAGTGGATGCCGGAACCAAAGAGGCTTCTGCACGTTTAGTTTCCATCGGGCAACCATCGCCAAGGAACTAACACAAGGAACTGAGTTATGCGTATTACAACACTTATTATCGCGACCGTGGCTGCTATGACACTTGCCGCCTGTGAAACTGTTCAAGGTGCCGGCGAAGACATTTCGAACGCAGGCGCTGCGATCAGCGAAGAAAGTCGTGACGTACAGGCCGATCTCTAAGCTTGAAAGTAATCATTACATCCCGATGGGCCGCATTGTGCGGCCCATTATGTTTCTGCCCCCCATTTGACAGTGAGGCATAGCTCCTTGGCCCTTTCCACTAGACATCTGTTTTCGCTCGTTCTTTCTGCATGTACCGTAATTTTCCTTGCTTTACCTGCACTGGCACAGACGAGCACGCAAGATTTAGAGACTTCGGACGTTCTTACGCCGCAAGCTCCGGTTGAGGTCGATCCGGTCAGTTCTGATACCGACATTCAGAACCGGATTTCTGCCATCGTTGATGCCACGGGATGGTATGAGGACGTCACAGTTCTGGTTCAGGAAGGTGTCGTTTTTCTGGACGGGGTTGCGGATACGGAGGCCCGCAAGGAGTGGGTACGACAGTTGGCAGCCAAGACAACCGGCGTTGTCGCGGTCGTCAATCGCATGACAGTCAACGAAACCGTCGTTTGGTCGTTTGACCCAGCCATTGCGGAACTACAGCGACTTGTACGGCAAGCCGTCACCGTCATGCCTTTGGTCGTGCTTGCCCTGCTTGTCCTGCCCTTGGCATGGTTTGTCGCCCGACTGGTGTCTCGGTTTGCAAAAACAGCGCTCGCCACCCGTATTCAGTCGCCATTTCTGCGCACGGTGGTTGCGCGCGCGATCGCGTTCCCTGTTTTGCTCTTGGGGATCTACATCGTCTTGCAGGTGGCAGGTCTGACGCAGCTGGCGATTTCGCTTGTCGGCGGTGCGGGTGTGTTGGGCATCGTTCTTGGCTTTGCATTCCGCGATATCGCAGAGAACTTTCTGTCCAGCCTGATCCTAAGTGTGCGCCGCCCGTTTCGCCGCGACGACTATGTTGAGGTTGCGGGTATCTCTGGCACGGTGCGCAGCATGAACACGCGCAGCACCATTATCAGATCAGTGGAAGGTAATTTGATACACGTTCCAAACGCCATTATTTTCAAAAGCGTGATTGAGAATTTCACGTCATCGCCTGAACGACGCGGCGAATTTGTGGTTGGTATCGGGTATGATGCGGTGGTCGCTCAGGCACAGGAAGTTATCATGAATGGCCTTCAGGCACATGGTGCCGTCTTAGCCGATCCCGCACCGATGGTTCTGGTCGACGAGCTTGGCGCATCCACGATCAATATCAAAACCTATTACTGGTTTGACGGGTTAGAGATTTCGGCAATCAAACTAAAATCGGCACTATTGCGGATGGTGAAATCCGATTTGACCGAAGCAGGCATATCCATGCCAGATGAAGCTCGCGAAGTCATTTTCCCCGACGGCGTGCAAGTACAAACACAAGTCGAACACATCGACAGCAGCGCCGCTTCTGTCGCGGCACTGCCAAAGCCCGACCAACCGCCGGTAGAGCCCGATCAGACGCATGCCGAGGCTGATCTGAAAAACGATCTTCTACCGCCGCAAGCGGACGATGATCAGTTGGAAGAAGATGCAAACGATTTGCTCGCCTCGCGGTGAGGTCTTGATTGGCTAGGTGCATGACAGTCTGTTGGGTGCATCTGAGAATGCGGAACTAACGGCGTGTTGGCGTGTTTCTTCTACTCACGCAATTCTAACACGCGAGGTCGCTATGACACATTTCAACCAAGGTCCAATCCAACAGATTCCCACAGACAACGAAACTGTTTTTGCATTCCAAATCCATGGTCACATCGATGACGATGCGTCAGAGGCGCTGGCCAAATTTATGAATGATGTTTTCGATAAACATCCCAAAGTCAGCATGCTGCTGGAAATGACCAAATTCACAGGCAGCGATTGGGATAGCATGCTAGATGGTGACGTCATCAAGTCGCGTTTCAGATCGCTGCAGCATGTCGCACGCTACGCAGTTGTCGGTGCACCGGATCGCGCGGCCAAGATGATTGGCCTGATGGATAAAGTCATTCCCGTCGAAGCACGCGCCTTTGACACGCACGAAATTACCCAAGCTTGGGACTTTGTCGGCGCGCAACCTATCGTCGCCTGATCCACGATGCGGGCTGCAATGCGAAAACAGCGTCGTGTTTTGCATCGTGATGCAAGGTGCGGCGCGCGGCTTCAATATGTTCCGTCAGTTTCCTGAGGTGAAAATAGCAGTGTGCTCAATCGTCGTCTCGCCACGCAACATCATAGTGCGTTCCATCGCAGAAGGGTTTGTTTTTCGATTCACCGCACCGGCACAGAACATATTTGGCAGGGCTGGCCCCTACACCATTGAATTCGGCATCAAGCGGTACGTTAGAAACCCAATACGGACCATGGCGTTCTATATCTATCTTGACCTCTGGGGATGTCATGTGCGCTGCGTTCATGCTCTGAGTGCTCAGCCTTAGCGCACCAGAAGGACAGGCCGCGATGACAGCGAGAATGTCTTGCAGCGATCCGCCGTCTGGTTGGATCCACGGTTTCTCCTTAGGGTTAAACACGTCCTTGGCCAATCTGGCGCATTCCCCTGCATGTGAACAAAGTACGGGCGTGTAGTGCACAGTGACAGGATGCGAACTGGCGGTTCCGGAGTACTCAATCTCTTTGTTTCTAATCTTGCTATGATCCGGAGCGCTGGAAAAACCGGCCTCGCTGTGTGATCCATCGCAAAATGGTTTGTTTTTGGACACACCGCACCGACAAAGAGCTGCGACCTCCTTCGTCTTGACTGCTTCACCATCGGCATCACGGAGGTTTGGCGGCGATGAAACGACCAGTGGCCCATCCTGGCGCAAAGAGATTCTTGTTTCTGAAGTCATAATATTTGTTCCTTGATTCAGTTCATTTTGATCTTGGCGCGGTCAACGCATGGAATCCATCATAATCCCCTGTGCTGAACCCCGCTTGGAATGGCACGCACAGGATGGCAGTTGGTCGAGAGAAGTGGCCAATCCAAACCCCACCCATTCTCGATTTTGTGTGAAAGCCAGAGTGCGACAGAAAATGTCGCGATACCTGCAATCGCATTCGCGATCGCTTGTCCGGCTAGAACGCCTGGGGCACCGAAGTACGCTGCGCAAACTGTCATGAGCGGTATCGCCAATAGCAGGTCGCGGGCAAAGTTACTGATTGTTCCAAGGCCCGGATGGTGAAGCGCCGTCAGGATCGGATTTGCACAGAGCTGCAAGGCAAACAGTATATTGGTGATGACAATGAAGGTTGCGTAGAAACGAAGCAAATCTGCTGCGTCACCCTCAAGCTGAAAGACAGATATCAGCGCGCCTTGCAGCGCGAATATGACTATTGCGACTGGAACCATGTAGAGAACCGAGAACTTCGCACCTGCAATCAAGGTTTCGCGCACGCGATTAAATTGACCCGCGCCAACATTTTGCGATGCAACCGGGCCAATAGCGCCCGAAAGGCCGTACAGCCCCGCAAACGCAACGGGTGAAATACGCCCAATAACAGAGGCCGCGGCGACAGCATCGGTGCCAAATTTTGCCATCTGCATTGTGGCATATGACGCGCCTATAGGGCCGGACAGGTTCGTGATCACGGACGGCATAGCGATCTTGTTCAATTGCTTAAAGTCGGACCAAATCTGGGAGGTATCGATCCGGCCAAGCAAATCATGCTTTCGGATCAATCCAAGGACTGCGACGGCCACAACGATAAGTCTTGAGATCACGGACGCAATGGCCGCACCGCTCAACCCCATGCCAACGCCGAAAATCAGGATTGGATCAAGTATAGCGTTTACAATGCCACCAGAAATGGTCGACCACATCGCCAGTTTGGCATCACCCGCTGACCGCAAAATCGCAGTGCCAGCCATGGCAATCCCTAGCAGCGGAAGTGAAGCGCCAACGATCGTGAAGTAAGTGACAGCGAACGCGAGCGTTTCTTCGCGCGCGCCCAAAAATTGCATGATGTGTTCTGCAAAAACGACCGTCAGGATCGTGATTTGTATCGACCAAACCAACATATACAGCATGCCATGGGTGGCCAGACGCCTAGCTGCGGCTTCGGCACCTTCGCCAAGCGATTGTGCAACCAGCGTTCCAATACTGATCACGATGCCGATACAGATAGCAGAGCCAAAGAAAATACCGACACCAGCAAAACCAACAGCCGCGGCCAACGCGGGCTGACCAAGTAATGCGATGAAAAACACATCAACAAGATCAACGATAAAGATCGCAAACAGCCCAATCGCCCACGTTGTGGACAGCACCGTGATATGGCTGAAAATTGATCCCTGTGTATAGGTGGCTTTATGCTGCATTGGGAACCTTCACTGCGTCACTGTCAGCTTGCCGGGGTTGATGAAGACATCTCGTCCGATGTTTGCGTGGGTGATAAGCGTGCCGTCAGTTAACCGCAAAATGTTGCTCAGGCCTGGCCCATCGGCTTCGACCCAAGTCAGCATGAACATGTCGTCGGTGAGTTTGCTAAAGACGTATTGTTCCGTGTCGCCTTGGCCTGTGTTTTTGCCAGCCGTCCTTGTCCAGCGCAGCGCCGTCTGTGATAGAACTTCAATGCCATAGGTTTCATCCGAATAGACGAAGCCGAAGCTCATCCCAATTATGTCTTTGTGGCCCATCTGATGGCCTCCTATTTCGGAATTCCGGTTATTCCGTGTTGCCTTCGATAAACACCGCGCTGAACGTCCCTGCAGATTTGCGTAGCGCCTTGAGTGGGGCGTAGTCGTCGGATGCGTACCAAGCCTGCGCATCGGCCATCGACGGGAATTTGATGATGACTGGATATGTCGGGGCCCAATCGCCTTCTTTGACATCAACCTGACCGGCCTTGGTCACGTACTGCCCTTTGAAGGCGTGGGTGATTGGCTCCACCGTGATGGCGTATTCTTGCATTTTATCCATGTCCGTGATCTCGAGGTTCTGAAACAGGCAATAGGCAGTCATGGTCATTCTCCGGGATTGGGTTGCTGTTTCTAAGGCTACCTATTTCTAAGAATGCGTTGTAGACTCTCATTTTAGAAATCATATTTCGCGGAATTAGAAATTAATAGATTAGCAGAAATCGAGTGTTTTATCGCTGTGGTCGACGCAGGATCACAGCTGGCGGCATCTAAAAAGATGAACATCGCAGTCTCTGCACTTCATCGTCGCATCAAAGACCTCGAGGCACGGCTTGGTGTCGCTTTGACACGTCGCACGACGCATGGGACCACGCTCACACCGGAAGGGCGGGCCTATTATGATCGCTGTCTTAGGGTCGTGACCGACCTGAACGAAGCAGATGCTCGCGCCAATGGAGAGATGCACAAAGCGTCAGGGTTGATCCGCATGACCGTTCCCAGCGTGTTTGGCGCACGCCACTTGGCCCCGATTATGACCGCGTTTTCAGAGATGCATCCTGATATCCGTTTTGATCTAAATGTAAGCGATCGCCACGTAGATCTGATTGAAGAAGGGTATGACTTGGCCATTCGGATTGGCGGAGATGAGAAACCTCAGTTGGGCACAGAGATTTTGTTCAAAGTTCATTATGCTCTCACCGCCAGCCCGGAATTCTGGAAGAAACATGGATTTCCCAAAACGCCTGCGGATTTGGTTGGGCTTCCAGCCTTGGTATATCGCGCGGGTTCAGTGCCAACCCATTGGCAGTTTCGCAGCAAGTCTGGGAAGCTAACAAACATTCCAATCGCGCCACGCTACATAGCCAATTGGTCTTGCCACGTTTTAGTTCCGGTCTCTTTCGAGCAATGTTTGCTATGAAGGAGATAGAGAATGGCACCGAGATACACAGACGAGTTTCGTCTTGATGCAGTACGCATCGCAACGACCAGTGGGCTGACACGACCGCAAGCGGCAGCGGATTTAGGAGTTGGGCTTTCGACGTTGAACAAGTGGGTTCAAAAGCATCAGCATGACAACCTGATGTCGGGTCCTCACGAGGATGTCGAGAAAGAGAACGAACGCCTTCGCAAGGAAGTTCGGTTGCTTCGCGAGGAGAGGGAAGTGTTAAAAAAAGCGGCAATCTTCTTTGCAGGCCAAAGTCGGTGAGGTTCGCCTTTATCGACGCCTGGAAAGAAGAATGGCCTGTCGAATTTCTTTGCCGCGTCATGCAGGTTACGTCGCGAGGATTTCGCGCGTGGCGAAGCCGCCCGATGAGCCAGCGACAGCGCGACGATATGGTGATCCTGGCGCATATCCGCGAACAGCACCGCTTAAGCCTGCAAAGCTATGGCCGGCCTCGCATGACCGAAGAACTGCAAGAACTGGGTCTGCAAGTTGGGCACCGGCGCGTGGGCCGCTTAATGCGGGAGAATAGCATCAAAATCATCAGGACCCAGAAATACAAGGTTACGACCGACAGCAATCATGCGTTTAACATCGCCCCTAACTTGCTGGGCCAGGACTTCTTTGCAGATGGTCCAAACCAAAAGTGGGCCGATGACATTTCCTACATCTGGACCAGTGAGGGCTGGTTGTATCTGGCAGTGATCCTTGATTTGTATTCCCGTCGTGTCATCGGTTGGGCGGTTAGCAATCGTATGAAGCGGGATCTGGCGATCCGAGCATTGGATATGGCTGTGGCACTGCGGCAACCGCCGAAGGGCTGCATGCATCATACGGATCGCGGGTCGCAATATTGTTCAGGCGACTATCAGAAACGGCTGTCTAAACACGGCTTCCAAGTTTCGATGAGCGGTAAGGGAAACTGCTACGACAATTCCATGGTTGAAACGTTCTTCAAATCACTCAAGGCAGAGCTGATTTGGCGCAACCGCTGGGAAACCAGGCGTAAAGCCGAAGGGGCGATTTTCCAGTATATCAATGGGTTCTACAATCCACGACGGCGGCACTCGTCATTAGGTGGCAAAAGCCCCTTGGCCTTCGAACGAAAGGCTGCCTAAATGAGTTGAGAGACCGGAACGCAACCGCGACAAGACCAAATAGCGGGGCGTTTTTAGTCGAAGCAGCAAAGGCCGGACTTGGCGTTTCATTGGAACCGACATTCATCTGTGGCGAGGCATTGAAATCGGGCGCGTTGATCGAAGCGCTTACGGACTACGATACATATGATCGGGTTGCTCGGATTGTGAGACCGGAAAATCGACCGCTTTCCTTTCGGGTTCGCGAGTTCTCGAAGCTTCTTATGGCTGAGTGGTCAAAACAGGAACTATGGAACATTGGCTAAGCTTAGCCACGGCCCAATCATCGTTGCTAAGATCATCTGCCAAAGAGATTATGTCGCTCCAATTGCGTTCAAAAAAAACAACGCTAATCCGTTTCCTGATGTGCGATTGGCAAAGGTTGTTTGAATGTCAGCGTACGGTAAGGGAACGGGATTTCGATACCAGCTTCATCGAGCGCGCGCTTTACATTGGCGACAACTTCGTCGCGCGATGTGCGGACCTCGACGGGCTTTGATCCGGTCCACCAGGTCACCTCAAAATTGATCGAAGAAGAAGCAAATTCCTGCGCGAAAACCTGAATTGGTTTATCGTCTTTTCCAACCGTTTCGCACTTCTCAACGGCGCCTGCGATAACACTGCGGGCCTCATCTACATCGACGTCATACGCCACGCCGCAAATAATGGTCACACGGCGTTTCGGCTTGTCGGTGCGGATAATGACAGGGTTCTTGAACAGCATTGAATTTGGAACAATGACCAGCTGGCCATCAGTGCGCGAAATATGGCTTTCGCGAATGGCGATATGCGTTACTTCACCTTCGATACCCAGACATTCAATGTGGTCGCCAATGCGCATTTCGCGGCGGAACAGGATAATTATGCCTGCGAGGAAGTTTTCAAACACATCTTTGAATGCAAATCCGATGGCAACAGAGCCAAGACCCAAACCCGCAAGAATACTTGCAGGGGTCAGTCCGGGAAAAACAATAACAGCCGCGATCATCAGCCCTAGAACCCAAGTCAAAATCGATGCCAGAAGCGTTGCCAGTTCCCGTAGACTTTGCCGGAGATTGGTCCGCGCCATGAGGTTAGAAATACCGGATTTGATAATTTTACTGACAAGCGCTGTCAAAGTGAGGACGACAAGCGCCACCAGAATCTGAGGCGTCAATTCAATCGCAGATCGACCAATTTCGCGCAATTGATCCATTAAAATGCCGACTGGCTCCAACAGAACTCTCCATCTTATGATGCGTGTTGAACCCCAACGTTTACCAACCGATTTAGTTCACGCTATTTTTTGGGCCAACGAAAGATACATCCGAGCCAGCACACCCAGAAATGCAAATGCGATTAAGCCAAGATAGCGTTCATAAATTCCGTCTATCCCTGTCGGTAAGAAAAAGAAGAATGGCGCTGATATCGTCCAGATGATCGACACTGCAACTAGGCTGTGACCGTACACGCGCCCGACCCGGTATGCGCCGCCCGACATAAACCAAGGCGCAAGGGTCATGATGAGCCCAAGCGCGTAAACAAGGTAGACGTGTATCACGACCCCTTCGTCATCGTTGTCGCCATATTCGTTGCGTGCACCGATCAGGAAAACGATCAACGCCATAAGTCCAACTCCGATTAAGCCAATGCTCCAGCGTGGACCACCCAGATGGATGTGCGCGGCGCATAACGCAGTCGCCAACAAAGACCCTGCAAGGGCGTAAATGCCGATATCTACGATGAATTCATATCGTCCGGCGCCAAGATCACTGATTGTGTCGGCCAGCCAGTCATGATCGGGCACAACAAAATCCGCAACCAGGATTGAAACAGCAAAAATGATGCAGCCTGCAATCGCGGCATAGCTGAGATACCGAACCAGATCGGGCTGTAGTTGGCTGCGCCATGTTCTGTCGAAATCAATAGCATCCACGATTTCTTCCCCTCTTTGCGCTTTGTGGCATCCCAACGTTTACGGGGTCGATCTGTTCCCTTTGGACTTTCCGTCGGGGCATTCAGGAAAAACTGACGGAACGATCCGCACAGCTTGGTGTTGACCCAGCATCAAGGTTGGCGCGTCCAACCATCACTCAAACAGGAGGAAACAATGAAGAACTTTCTGAACACAACAGCCGCCGTACTGGCACTTTCAACAGCCGCATATGCGGACGGACATACGGCCGTATTTTCGGACATGCAGTTTGACGAAGCAATGAACATCAATGCCACCGAAATGGTCGGCATGCGTGTCTATGCATCAGAGGCCAGCATCGAAAATGACATGATGATCGTTGCGAATGGCGAAACTGAGTGGGACGACATCGGTGAAATCAACGAGATTTTGCTGACCCGCGATGGTGAAGTACAATCCGTCATTGTCGGTGTCGGTGGTTTCCTGGGGATCGGTGAAAAAGATGTCGCAATCAATATGTCCGAACTGCGTTTTGTAGGAGAAGAGGGTGAAACAGACGACTTTTTCTTGGTGATCGAAGCAACGGCAGTCGGCGTGCAAGATGCGCCAGCTTACGAATACAACCAGTTGACCAACACGATGGACGACGGTGAGGAAATGGGTGCGTGGACTGGTCCAGACATCGCAATGGACGGTTTTGCCCGCATCACGCCCGAAAACTTGACGACTGAAGATCTTACAGGTGCGCCGGTCTTTGGTGCAAATGATGAAGAAGTCGGCGAGATTGGGGAACTGCTGGTCACCGATAATGGCACACTTGATCGTGCCGTGATCGATGTAGGTGGTTTCCTAGGTCTGGGCGAACGTGAAGTTGCCGTATCCTTGGACGAGCTGACGATCATGCGCATGGATGACGGTGACGACGTGCGTGTCTATATCGACGCATCTCAAGAGGCGTTGGAACAGCAGCCAGAATACGAAGGCTAATCTCACTTCATGGGGCGAGGTAGCTTGCCTTGCCCCACTCCAATGCGGTCCTTTGTTGGCCGCTTTTCGTATTTCACGAGGATAAATGTCATGACAATCACACACCGCCTCGCTGCAATGTTTTGTGCCACGCTGCTCGCGACAACAGCGCCTGCCGAAGAGGTCGGGAATGTCGATGTTGATTGGTTGGGCAATGACATCGTGATCGAGGCGTTCTCAGATCCTGATGTGGAAGGTGTCACCTGTCACGTATCCTATTTTGAGCGTGGGCTAATCGACCGGCTGAAGAAGGGAAACTGGTTTGAGGATCCATCAAACTCTGCCATTTCATGCCGTCAGATAGGGCCCATTGCCATCGGTGATATTGATCGCAGTGACGAAGGCGAAAGCATCTTTTCTGAACGTCGCTCAATCATCTGGAAGTCACTGTCCGTCAAACGCATCTTTGATGAGGCAAACAGCACTTTGATCTACGTATCGCACGCGCGCGAGGTGCAGGACGGCAGTGCAAAAATGGCTATTTCCACGATCCCGCTTTATCAATCATCCAACTAGGCACGGCTCACCGGCGCCGCCTTGGTTGTTCAGTGAAATATTCTTCCGCGAATGATGGATGCACAGGTGTCGCTTTGGTCAACGACGTCACAGGCGCTTTGGCGGCAATCAGGGCCGCCGCCATCGCGATGATGTCCTCTGCACCGTGGGCTGCGATCGCGGCCCCTCTGAGAATGTCACGCTCAGCGTTGATCTGATAAAAAGCCTCGTTGTGATCTACGTCCGACAGCACGTTTTGCGCCAACGGCGTTAGATCGCCACTGCGAAGTGTTTCTATACTGGTCTCACCAACGAAAGCGGCAGGCGGGTATACAAATGTCGTGGTCGCGACAAGATCAAGATCGACCGCTTCGGCGCCATTGCCGTACAGCATATGCGCAAGCGCTGTCCCATCAGCCGTGGCCACAGGTGTTAGCGGTAGCCGATCAGCGATATCACCGATGGCATAAACGCCAGGCTGGCTGGTCTCAAACTGATCAGAAATCGCAAGCGCCCCAGTATCAGCAACGACAAGCGTCTCAGCAAATTGGCCCAGCTGGTCAATGTTGGGCGTCCGACCCGCGGCCGCGACAACGGCATCCGCCGTATCGGTCAAGCCTGACGCGCAGGTATATCCCAGCGATGTACCGGTTTGCTTTACTGCTGTTACGCCGTCTTCTGTTCGAATGCGGATGCCTGATGACGCAAGCCCGTTTTGGACATGAAGCGCCAGATTTTTGGGAAAGGTATCTAGCAGATGTGGCCCATTATGGATCAACGTCACGTCCGACCCTAGTGCGTGAAAGATCGCGGCAAATTCGCAGCCGATATAGCCGCCGCCGATAATGGTGATCCTATCCGGCCGCGTTGTCCAACCAAGCACGTCGTTACTGTTGCTGAGCAAGGCTGCGCCAGGAATATTCATCTCGGCGGGGCGTCCGCCACAGGCAAGGATGATCTGATTGGCTGTATATGTCGTATCGCCTACGTCCACAGTGCGCGCATCGATTATCGCGGCCTGACCGCGTAAAAGCGCTACGCCCGCATCGTCAAGGTTACCCGCGTAGATGTCGCGAATATCTGCAATATGGGCATCGCGTTTCGCGATCAGCGCTTGATAGTCGATCACTGTTTTAGTCGCGATATTCTGTGCCGCTGCGGCCCGTGTCGTGCGCGCGATCTGGCCAGCAGACCAAAGAATTTTCTTGGGCACACAGCCACGATTAACACACGTGCCGCCAAGTTCGGCGCGCTCGATCACTAGGATGCGCGCGCCAAGCTTGGCGGCTGCGGTAGCAAACGCCATGCCGGCGGACCCGCCGCCGATGACGATGCTGTCATATGCATTGTGTGTCATATGCTAGTCAGCATCAGGTTTTTTAGCGCCGTCGTCGTTCAGATCAGTGTCTTTGGTATGATCCGGATCACCTTTTTTGCCAGGATCGTTTTTCAGATCATGGTGCTGCTCTGAACCGTCAAGTTCGGGGTATTGTGGGCGTTCTGGTGTGGCCATGGGGATGGTCCTCCTGTTTGGGTTTAGGCAGCGGGTGTTATTCCGCCGCAAAGCGCTGGTTGTCGTCACCGTCATCTTGGGCAACATCCAGCATTGGGTTCTCGTGCACCAAGGTACGTGTCGGGAACGGTATGTTGATGTCAGCTGCGTCCAGCGCCTCTTTCACCTTGCGCTTCATGTCAGCCTGATACTGAAAATAGACATCGCTATCGCACCAGACACGCACCAGAAAATCGACGCTGCTGCTGTTCAGGTTGTTGACCTGAATAAACGGCTCCGGATCGCTGTGGGACCGTGCGTCGGCCATAATGGCGTCACGGATGACAGTCTCAGCATCGCTCAGGTTCACGCCGTATCCCACACCAAAGGTCCACTGGGCGCGTCGCTTGGGGTATTCGGAAAAGTTCTTGATGGTGTTTCCCCACACTTCGGAGTTGGGAACAATGACCTTGACGTTCGTCAGGTTCGCAAGCTCCGTATAGTTCAGCGTAATGTCTTTAACGGTGCCAACGGTGTCGTTGATCTCAACAAAATCGCCAAGCTTGAGGGGGCGAAAGAGAACGATCATGATCCCGGCGGCGAGGTTGGACAGGGTGCCTTGCAATGCTAGACCGACTGCCAGACCGGCGGCACCGATCACGGCAATCACGGATGTTGTTTCGACGCCAAAGGTGTTCAGAACAAAAAGACCCGTAAAGGCCAGCACGACATAGCGGGCGATGTTGCCGAGAAACCCGAACAATGTGTTATCAAGGCTGACATGATTTTCACCGATGCCATGAATCCGCCGACTTACAAAACCTGCAATCACGAAGCCCACGATAATAATGAAAACCGCCGCGAGCGTGTTACCAACCAAGGCAATCAAAGCATCAAGCGTCACGTAGTCGGCAAACGATTTGCCGCCGTAAATTTCAGTTGTCATGAGGGTTTCACCCCAAGAGATGATCGTCTCCATGGTCATTGTCCTGTCATTGTGTATTCGTGATTAAAGGTAGGAAAAAATATCATGGTCGCTGTCCGACATGCGTTTCGCTTGCACTTCCATCCGTGCGCGTACTTCTGCGGGCGACATATCCATGGGTCCCTGCACCGCACACGGATAACGAAACGACTTGCCGTTGCGTCTGATGTCGATGCGGCCCTCAAATGCGCTGTTTGCCGGATTGTACCAGATGTTCTTGATCTCAGTCGCCATTGCTCTTCTCCTGATTGTTGCAAGACAAACAAACACCGGACCAAATGGTTCCATCGGTTCAGGCAGCGGCCGGTTGCGGTGCCGTGTGGTGTGATAGCCAGTAAAGCGCGAAACTGCCCACCGCGATGCCTGCTACAGCGTTCGCCACGGCGATAGCATAGAAAACGGCGTCCGATGTTGCGAACTGGGCGGCAATAAACGACAGCGGTACGTAAAGGAGGGCTGTGCGCACCAGATAAAGACCCAGGCCATAGTGCGACCGGCCCAAAGCATTGAATGCACCAGCGCTGATGATCACGACGCCGTATCCCCAGATGCTGAGCGGGACAATCGTCAGATAGGTCGTGGCTGCACCGATGACCTTTTCATCTTGTGAGAAGACGCCGACAATTGGTTCGGCTGCAAACCAAAAAAACAGGCCCAAGATCGCTGCCCAAAAGGCACAGACCGCATAGCTAAAGCGCAAAGCTTCTGCGACACGGTCGCATTTGCCAGCCCCCCAATTCTGACCCGCAAAAGGGCCAATGGCAGACGACAAGGCAAGCATGGGGATGACAGCCAGTGATTCAACCCGCGTGGCTACGCCAAAGCCCGCAACAACCACTTCGCCAAACGCCGCTATTAGTGCCGTGACAATCGCGATCCCGATGGGATTGACGGCATTGCCCAGTGACGCGGGAAGACCGACTGCAAGTAATCAAAAAGGTTCCATGGCGACGAGCTGACGTAAAAACACGCGGCCCCCCTGCCCTTCAGATCCTGCAGCAAGGCCACCGCGTCATCAAAAATCTCGCGCTCATGGACGTTGCCTGTCGCAGAGGTCCAGAGGTTGCGCACCAGTGAAAAAGCACCGGTCCGCAAGAGCGTGTCATCAATATCGGAAATGACGCCAAACGTGGCATCGCGAGCGTCGAAAATTGGTGTTGGATGCACCTCATCTGCGCCCGCTGCTTGGACATTCACAAAAGCGGGCACATCACCGGTGACCGGAACGCGCAAGATAAAGAACCCTTCTTCATCGGACTGTGTTGTTAGATCGTAGTAAGGTGCTGTGATCGTAAGATCACGCAGTTCGTCTGTGGCAAACAAGCTTAGGAAGTCTCTGAAATTGCGCCAGTTTGATTGTGGACCTGCCGCGCTGATCGCTCGGGCCTTGGCAAGGACGCGGCCCCGTAGGACGATGTGATCGGGGGTAGTGTAACCGCCATAGCAGTCAATGATCGGATCGTCGCGCGCAAGGCCGCGCCTTATTTTCTCAAACCCCCGTTCAAAAGTGTGAGCAACGCGGGCTAAGGTAAGCTTTACAGCCGTTGAGTGTCCTTTGTTTCAGACGTCGGCTGGTTTGCCAGTGGATGACTTATCGGCGGCCAGTGTCGATTTGGTCGTTGATGGATCATCCATGCGCTCTTCGGTTTTGCGCTTGCTGATGATCGCCATCACGACGAAGGCCAACAGCGTAAACAGCGCGAGCATGATAACGATAAATCCGCTCTCCATGGGGCTTCTCCTTTTCAAGATTGCGTTGGGGATGGAACGCACGAGTTTCCGGTAAGTTCCAATGCGCACTGTGGAACGAACAGGGCGCGCAGACGTTGGATAGGTGAAGTAACCATTCTCAATGAAGGGAGACACCATTATGACGATGTCACATCTCGAAGACGTCTATCACGACCAACTTCAGGATCTTTGGAGCGCGAACACCCAAGCAGTAGACGCTGTCACCAAGCTGGGACGCGCCGCGCAGGACAAGGATTTATCTGAGGCCCTGATCGCAGGCGTAAACGGAATGAATGACGGCCTGCAAAAGATCGCCGAAATTTGTAACCGCCACGACATCGCGCCAAATGGCGAACACTGTAAAGGCATGGAAGGGCTTGTGGCAGAGGCGCATGCACATGTGCTGGACGCCGAGTTTGCCGACGATGATGTGCGCGATGCCATGATCATCACACAGTACCAGCGCATGGTGCATTACGCACTGGCGGGATACGGCTGCCTTGTCGCATTCGCCAACCGCTTGGACCACGACGAAGACGGCGCGATCCTGCAGGAATGCCTCGATAATACCTATAGCGGCGACCGCACGATGACGGCGCTTGCGACTGGCGGCATTAACAAAGCGGCCGCCTAAACCATGACAGACAGGAGCCCGGATATGACACGCGGACGCCAAGCGGACAGCCCGACCGATATTCCCGCCAAAGGCTGGAAAGACATCGCATTTCGTCTCAAGGATGAAATCAGCGAAGACAGGGTCGGTCTTATCGCGGCAGGCGTTGCGTTCTACGGGCTCCTGGCGCTATTTCCGGCCATCACCGCTGTTCTTGCCATTGGCGGTCTGTTGGTCGAGCCGAACCAGATCATCAACCAACTGTCCGCCCTTTCAGGCATCGTGCCAGAGGCGGTCATGAACATCATCACCGAACAAGCAACCGAAGTCGCCGGTTCGCGCGAAGGTGGACTGGGGCTGGCCGCACTGATCGGTATCGCCCTCGCCATCTATTCGGCGTCGAAAGGCATGGGAAGCCTCATGGACGGCATGAACGTTGCCTATGACGAAAAGGAAGAGCGCGGTTTCATTCGCCTTAAGCTTGAAACCCTTGGCCTGACACTGTTTTTGATCTTTGGGCTGCTGGTGGCGTTTTCGGCGATGATCGGGATTCCAATACTTTTGAATGCGCTGAGCTTTGGTGCATTCGCCGAAACCGCTGCGGGCATTGCGATCATTGCAATCATACTTGCCCTGTCTCTGGTTGGTTTGGCTGTCCTTTACAGGTACGGACCGTCGCGCGATGCGCCTGAATTCAAGTGGGTCAGCCCCGGCGCGATTGCAGCCTGCATCATCTGGCTGATCGGATCCGCCGGTTTCGCCTTTTATGTCGCGAATTTCGGGTCGTACAACGAAAGCTTTGGCGCGTTGGGCGGTGTCATCGTCCTGCTCATGTGGCTTTGGATTTCCGCCTTTATCGTGATGCTTGGCGCAGAATTGAATGCTGAGATGGAAGCGCAGACACGTCACGATACAACCGTCGGACGCGACCTTCCGATGGGTGAACGTGACGCTGCCAAGGCTGACAATCTAGGCGAACCGCAGCGCAACTAGCGTCAATGAGAAAGACCCAAAATATGATTGATAAAACCGTTTCAAGGACACTGGAACATATCCTGCGCGCAACAATCTTGTTGGGAATAGCTGGGTGTACGTCAGTGCAGCCCACCTCGCCGCAAGAAGCTACGGTCATGATCCCGCAAGCTGTTGTTAACATTGCGGATCCGCGACAGAAATTGACGACCGCAAGACTGCGCGAGCAAGACAACTGCTATTGGTACCAGCATACGAACCCACTTGAAGTGACCCTCCTGCCCTTACGCGCTATTGACGGGCGGCCGATTTGCGCAAGCTAGTCAGCTTGTTGCCGAAACAAGATCGTTGGTGCTGTACAAATGGGCTCGCTGACCGGTGCGCACATCCCCATACAGGTCGTTGATATGCGCCATAATCATCCGCACACAACCCGAACTTGCCCGCCCACCGATTGACCGCGGTGACGGCGTGCCGTGGATACGTAGGTATGTGTCGCGATTGCCTTCGAACAAATACAGCGCGCGCGATCCCAGCGGATTGCTTGGGCCACCTGGCATGCCATCGCTGAATTGTTCGTACAAATGCGGATCACGCTTGATCATATCTGCCGTTGGTGTCCAACGTGGCCAGCGTGCCTTGCGATGAATGCGGTAAACCCCGGGTTCGTACAAATTGCCCCGCGCAATCGCTACGCCGTAGCGCATAGCAGTGCCGCCAGCCTCGATGTGGTAAAGGTAGCGGGCGACGGGATCGACATGGATATCACCGGCAACAAGCCCCGCGTTCACCGCGACCCGGCGCGGCAAAAACCGCGCGTGGATACCCCACGGATTGCTGATCGCCGGAATATAGCCCGCTGGCGTCACCTGTGCGTCCCACCGATCCCATTGGTCACGTGCTGCGTAGGCGGGTCCGGTTGCAATGGCAGTCGAAGCAAATAGAGCAGTTGAGGTTTGAATGAAGTGGCGGCGTGTCAGCATGGTATCCTCGCACAGAGATTTCGATTTGGTTGGCATGCCGGTGCTTTATTCTTCGCAGAGAAAAGGCAACTTGGACGGCTCAACGCTGTCCACGATCCGTATAGCACCTTCGATTTGGCTCTCGTCACCATAAGCGCCCGGAAAACCGACGCAGTCGATCCCGGCAGCCAAGGCCGCTTGCATTGAAACGGCTGTGTCCTCAATCGCCAGACTTCTAGCCGCTGACACACCAAGTGCTATCATAGTGCGGTGGTAAATTTCCGGATCGGGCTTTGTGGCGGTCACATTCTCGTTGTCGCCAACGAAGTCAAAAGTGCTGCGGTGTAGGGCGCCGTTCAGTGCGCCAAAGACTGCCTCAATGTTATTGCGCGATGTACTGGTCGCAAAGCCGATCTTGATGCCGTTGTCCTTTGCAAACCGGATCAGGGGCAAGACACCGGGCCGCGGGGCTAAGCCATCTGCGATCATCATCTCACCGAAAATCTCGGTTTTGCGGTCGTGCAGTGCCTTTGCGCTGACTTCACCGCCCACCTTGTCGGCGTAGTCACTGATGCGCTGGCGCCCGCCCGATTGCTTGAGCATTTGCGCGTAGATGTCGCGGGTCCATTCCCAGTCCAGTTCAGCCTCTGCAAAGGCGCGGTTAAAGGCCTGACGCTGCATTTCTGACGTTTCCACAATCGTGCCGATTGATCCGAAAATAATGGCTTGTTTGGTCATCTGTTCGTTCTCCGGTGGGATGTACCTGCAAAGCGCAGAGGTACAACGATCAACGCGAGACGCGCGCAATAGTTCCTGTGATTACCCAAGTAAGACCTTGCCCTCCGGATAGCGGACACGCGGCGATGCGCGTGTCGCCAACAGAAAGCCAAGCGTGAGCGGCCCCAATCGGCCGATGAACATGATCATGATGATGACCATGCGCCCAAAGGTATCCAATTCGGCTGTCGCACCCCGCGACAGGCCGACCGTGCCAAAGGCAGAGGCCACTTCAAACAGCAGATCAAGGAAATCGCCCTGATACGTCAGCGACATCAGGAACAGGCCCGTCAGGATGATGAACAGGCTCAGCGCCACCAGGGCCAGAACCTTGATGATCTCTTCCATCGCAAGGCTGCGCCCGAAGATATGCAAGCGGTCTCTTTGCTGCAGGAACGCCACTGTGGCCAACGCAAGCACGATCAATGTCGTAACCTTGATTCCACCAGCGGTGGATGTGGGACCACCGCCAATGATCATCAAAGTCATCGTCATGATGGTGGTGCCGTCGTGCATTTGGGCATAATCAAGCGTGTTGAAACCGGCGGTACGCGGTGTCACCGCCTGAAACCAGCTGGCAAGCAGTTTCGCGCCAAAGCTGTCCAAACCAGCCAAAGTGTTGGGGTTTGACCACTCCATCAGGGCGAACCCAATCCATCCGGCCAAAATCAGGGCGCCCGTCCCTACCAGCATCAGTTTGCTGTGCAGGGCCAGCCTGTGCCACGACCTGACGCGAAACAGATCGATCAGGACAATGAAACCAAGCCCACCGATGATAAACATCAGGCTGATCGTGATGTTTATCGTGGGACTGCAAACATAGCCGCTTAAGCTATCGCTGAACAGGGAAAATCCGGCATTGTTAAAGGCGGAGATCGCATGGAAAAGCGCCTGCCAGAAACCATGTGACCACCCGAATTCGGGAACAAAAACAAACATAAGGACGGCTGTACCAAGCGTCTGGCAGATTGCGGCGACGATAAAAACGATCCGCACCAGTGCCCCCAACTCGGACAAGGAAACTTGCCCCACCTCGTCACGCAGAACAATGCGTTGCGGCAGTGCGACAGCGATGCCCAGCATCGACAGCAACAGCACCGCAAAGGTCATCAACCCCAAGCCGCCCAACTGGATCAGAACCGCTATGATGATCTGTCCCAAAAGCGCGTAAGCGCTGCCCGTATCAACCACCACCAATCCTGTGACAGTGACCGCAGACGCGGCTGTGAACAAAGCGTCGCCGAATGTAACAGTGCCGTTGTTGCTGATCGGGAGCCACAGCAAAGCTGCGCCTAGCAGAATGAAGATCCCGTAAACAAACGCCAGTATCGCGGGGGGGCTCAGAAGCCGGCTATCGACTGACAGCCGGAAAGATCGACGCAGCCTTGCCATCAAAACCGTCCGGCAAAATCGCGCAGGTCTTGGCGTTTGCCCAAGAGCAGCAAAAGATCATCTTTGCGCAGTTCGCAAGACGCGCCATCATGGCCCAGAAACTCTGAGCCGCGCATCACACCGACGCAGCGCAGATTATACTGCGATTTATAGGGCAAGGATTCGAGTGTCTTGCCCTCAAGCTGTTCGGGGATCGTAAAGTTGACGATGTGATAACCGTTGCCAAGGCTGATGTAATCGCGCACGAGCGGATTGTGCAGCACCTGTGCTACGTGCTGCCCTACTTCTTTTTCGGGATGCACAACGCGGTCAACGCCTAGTCGTGACAAGATACGATGATGGTTTTTAGACGTCGCTTTGGCCCAGATTTTGGGCACACCAATGACCTTCAGGTTGATGGCCGCGACACTGCTTGCTTCAATTTCACTGCCGATCGCGATCATCGCAATATCGCAGTCACCCAAAGCAGCCTCGCGGAGCGCTTGCTCATCGCGCACATCAAGGATCATCGCCTGATGCAAGTCATCGGCATAGCGCGCAACGCGCTGTTCATCGATATCAATCCCAATGACATGGTTTCCAAACCGGGCCAATTCTTGCGCGACACTTCCGCCAAAATTACCTAACCCGATGACAACGATCGTTTGTGAGGACGCAGCCATGACGGCTCCTTTGCGAGAAACATTGATTGCCGATAATGAGTAACGCCTCGACCGACTGAATAGTTCCCGGATCAAGCCCACACCTTAGTTGTTTTCGGACTGCCTGCGTTAGTTGGACCAAAATTGCTGTAGTTCTCGGGAACCATCTCGCTTTGCTTGGCGTCAATTTTGCATAGAGACTATTGTCCCTGTCTCAATTCTGGAACTTCCGGAAGCTGATGGCCTGCCACATCTGCTAGATGTGGCAGGCTTTTTTTTGCGCTGGTCTTTGGGGCACCAGTTTTCTCTATCGAAATTCGAAATTGTATTCCCGGTCGTGCGGCTTAGGTCCCCTGATACGCATGCACCGCTAATATTACATATGCGCGGGTGTGGATGCCCCGGGGCTGAGTTGAGCGTCGGTTGGTCTTGGAACGACTGATCAGGTGCAGTCAGGTGTCCGGCCTCATCGTTGCCGCAACACATGGCGGCGGGCCTTTATGGAGATACGCGATCCGGGTCCCAATCACTTATGCGGCCTCATTCATGGCCACGCGCATATTCTGGGTATTCCGAGTCAATCTCTTGATCCGTGTTCCGTAACTTTCCGTCGTCCTTTCAGTCCTGCCGGTATCCGATGCCGTTAACTCACACGGCAGCTCGAATTTCGTAATTCTTCTCTGTTACCATCATGGCCCACAGTTGTCGCGCCATCCGATTTGCAAGCGCCACAGCAAAAAGCATGCGTGGTTTCCTCTTCAGCATATTGGCAAGCCAGGGATCATCGCAACGGCCTTTTCGCTCGGACGCGCTGATCACGGACATTGCGCCCGTCACGAGTAATCGCCGGATGTCACGCTGCCCCATCTTTGTAATCCTGCCGAGGCGCTCTTTGCCTCCGGTCGAATTCTGTCGCGGCACAAGCCCCAGCCAAGCCGCAAAACCACGGCCATGGTCGAAACTTTTGGCAGGTGGGCAGAAGGCTTCGATTGCTACTGCTGTAATGGGACCCACACCTGGCATCGTTCGCAAACGTTTAGCGTCAGGCGACGCCTGAGCAATCTTTTTCAAGGTCTTATCAATCGTGGCCACTTTATCTGTTAGGGTTTAAATATCCTCTGCCATGAGCTGAACCATTTGGAAAACTGGCCCAGGCAAGTCTTCTGAGCACTGCACTGCAGCCGCAACCATTCGCGCCACGCTCGCTCGAGATGAGGGCAAAAGGACACCGTACTCGGCGAGGTGGCCATGCATCGCATTGATGAGCTGTGTGCGTTGACGCAGGTAAAGGTCGCGGCTTCGAAACATAACCGCCTGCGCTTGCTGCTGCTTCGTTTTCACAGCGACACAGCTCATGGACGGCCGCAAGGCTGCCTCGACGATAGCTTCAGCGTCCACCGCATCGTTCTTGTGCCGTTTCACGAAGGGTTTCACATAGTTTGGTGGGATAAGGCGAACTGTGTGACCGGCTTCTTCCGCCTCACGCCCCCAATGATGGGCCGTCGCACAAGCTTCCATAGCAATCGTGCACTTTGGTGTCTCGCCTAGGAATTTGATGAACTGGGGCCGGCTAAGTTTCATGCGAAACAGAACATGCCCTGCCCTGTCCGATCCGTGTATTTGAAACACACGTTTGGCCAAGTCGACCCCGATGATGTGAAGTTCTTCCATGTCGTCCTCCTTTGGTTCCTGACCAGTCTTGGCCCGATCGGTTCAATTGTGAACCGGCAGGAGGGGCATCCAATCCATCACTTATGCGAATTAATATCGTCGCCATGGCTCAATTTGGTCTTCAGCTTCCATTCCAATGCTGAAAGCCGAATAGGCTGAAAATCCCTTCCTTACTCCTAGGTGGCCTGTGAAGCCCTATGCCTTGAGGACTGGCAAGCGGACGAGGACCTTTGCGGCGTATGGGGCGAACGGCCAGTTTAACATTTATTGAAGCGAAAACTAATGTGTAGCGCAGTCTAATAACTGGACATTTACAAGTTTATCGCCATATATATGTTGTTGGTGGCATTTTGCTACCTTTTCGAAGGATGGAGTTGTTATGGCCCAATCTATCAAGCTGTCCGATGATGTTATGTCAGTCGTGCGCCGTGAGTCCGGTTTGCAGAGCCGGTCCGTTGCGGGGCAAATCACCCATTGGATCAACATCGGTCGCGCCATCGAGCAATCGAGCGCGTTTGACTATCAACATATTAATGCCGCTCTTGCAGGGGAGTTGTCTCCGGATGAGTTGGGCGCTGAAGAGCAAGAAGTCTGGTTTGCGCAGTTTGCTGACGAAATGACCGCGCCGTCTGATCAAGAAGAAGCGTTTTTTGCGCAACGTCGTCAGCTGGGCCGTGGTGTTGGGCTGAATGACAAAGGCGAATTGGTTTACCCTGAGGCCGCAGCCTGAGCGTGGCCCCTGCCCCGCGTCCAACCCTTGTGATGCTGGCAGGTCCAAACGGATCAGGCAAATCCACGCTTTATGAGACGCGGATCGCGCAAAATTTTGCCGTCCCGTTCATCAACGCGGACATCATCCAGCGCGATGAACTGAAGGACGGTGATGTGAATGCTGCTTATAAAGCGGCACAAATCGCCACCGAGCGCCGTGCATCCCTGATGGTGGATCGCAAGAGCTTTGCCACGGAAACCGTGTTCTCTCATCCCTCAAAGCTTGAGTTGATCACCCAAGCCAAAACCCTTGGGTATCGCGTCATGATGTTTCATATCTCCGTCGCGCATCCTGACCTATCCGTCGCCCGTGTTGGTGAGCGGGTCATTGAGGGCGGTCATCCCGTACCCGAAGAGAAAATCAGAAATCGATATGATCGCTCCGGCCCCCTGATCCGCCAAGCCATTCTGGCCAGCGATATCGGTCACGTCTTTGACAATTCCCAGCTGAACCAACCTCCGGTGCGGGCGTTGTCATTCACAAACGGAACCCTCACCTTTGCCTTGCCGCAGCTTCCCGATTGGGTACTCGATCTCTACGCGGATGACTTAGTTCTGTAGATCAGCATATTGGCAAGCCAATGTTCTTTTTGTTCTGAAGCACTGATCACTGGTATGCGTCAGTCATAGGTAATCGTCGGACGTCACGCTGCCCCTTCTTGGTAATCGTTGCCACCTTGTTTGTAAGCTCTTCGATATCTTGTCCCACGCGTTGAGCCATCTCGAAAACTGGCGCAGGCAAGTCTTCAGACCAGTCTCTAGCCGCAGCAACGATGCTATATTTCTGGGAATTACATAATGTGGACGGCCTACTTCGCCCTTGGTATCTTATCGAAGCTATTCTTGGTCCTTCAACGCATCTGCCAGAAACTTGGCAAATGGCACGATGTCCTCACGAACGCTCGCAGCTTCCAGCGCAGCCATGTAAGCGGCGCGATTGTCGACTTTGATCACCGTCCATGGTTGTCCTGCTGCAGCCAACATCACATTCATCAAGAACCGAGCCGTACGGCCGTTCCCATCTAAGAACGGATGTATGAATACAAAGATGAAATGACCAAGCACCACACGAACCGCGGGATTGGTTTCTGCCTGCAGAAGTTCGAAAAACACAGGCATACATTCGCGGACGGCTTCGACGTTCATCGGCACATGCTGAGAGCCGCGAATGTAGACTGGCGCGTTTCGATAGCCCGCAAGCTGCGCCGCCTTCAATATGCCCGCCCCCACAGATGGTGTGAACAACGCCCGGTACCATGCTGTCAGATCACGCTCTGCGACGTCCCCAACATCTTCACCTTCGAGAACGGCGCGCACGCTCTCACGTACGCTTTGAAACGCCTCCCAATAGCCGCGTGCCGCAAGTGCATCTTTCATCGCAAGATCTTCTTTGTCCCCATCCGGGTCCCAACCTCCTGAGCGCACTTTCTCAATCAGTTCGGGTGAGACCCGATAGCCCTCGATGGACAGCGAATGATAGGCATCGGTCACATAGATTTCATCCATCGCTGTCAGATAGGCTTCGGCATCATTTGTGACCGGCTGAGCAGCAGGAAAATGCGCAATCACTGTTTCGCGCATCGCTTCCCACTTCAACCGGATGCGGTGTACATGCGGTGACGTTTCCCGCCCGGCATTGAGGACAGTCACGCTTTCCGAAAACGGATCGCTCATCCGCACATCATGTGACGCCGCTTTCATAGATGAGACGATTTCGTCGGCAATTCTCGTCTTGCCAATACTTCGAAACGCCCCTGCCAATCGACCTGCTGCGCTCGTGTGCCCGCCCTCCAGAAGCCGGGCCAGGAGGGCAGAAGCATCTGGTATAATCGCTAGGATCGTCCGCGCATCTGTCGCGTTCTGTTTGAAGAAGTTTTCAGGAACGAGGATCAATGCCTCTTCTATTGAGAACAGGCGTAACCCATCTTTGACGACAAGCGCGTCTCCCTTCGCAAACGTCGCACGGGTCTCGAAGATAGAGGTCTTGTGTGGGAAGTCCGTCTTCATGTTCCCTGCCTTGGGTGCGCGGACGAGCAGCTGCACCGGGACTGCCGTATCGCCTGCATGCAACTTCAGGGATTGCTCGGGTGACAACGACCAATCTTCGCCAAACCGATCCGAGAGATATTGGGCACAGAACGCCCAGAAAGAAGTGTACCAAGCGGTGCTTTCACCAACGCGTTCGTCAGGCCGGGACATGATGTACCAGCCCTTGATCACTTCCTTGATAAATCCAGCCTTAAGAAGCCGTTCCCTATGGGTCCGGGTTAAGTCACTAGATCGAATAGCTATGACACCTTTTGACTGTAGAACATGCAGGACCTCTAAAGATTGCGCTAGCTTCTCCGCTGCGATCACCATGTGGCAAACTCCTCGCCCGTTCGACCTCTAGGGTTTGAAGCTGTAGCGTATTTAGGTTTTGATGTCGATCAATTTTTAGGTTTTTACGTTGTGTGGCTTATAGGGTATTAAGCTACATCAAGCAAAAGACTGCACCAACATGTCATCACTGATGTACAAATATACGTTTTTTGCGCTGCGCAAGAACACGTAATCTCTGTCAATCAATATTGCGCTTCCACTGCCTCACTGAACCTCTTTCAAGGTCAAGTGCCTTATTATCGAGCGAGCTTTAATCCTCTATGCCGCTTACCCCCGCATCCTCCAACTGCTCTCTGTCCGGCAGATCGCGCAAGCTTTCGAGATCAAACACAACGAGGAACTTCTCCGTCGTCACGAAGGTATACGGCGCACCTCTGCGGGGACTGCGCGGCCCGGTAGCAATGAGATCCCGCGCATGCAGCCGCCCAATCAAATCACGGCTGATCTCCTTGCCAAAGATGTCTTTCAACCTGTCATGGTAACGTTATTCGCCGGACTCTTTCGTGTTGACTACTATTTTGGTCGACTTGGTAACGCCATTCATGAGATACTCACAGACTGCAGACGGGTGGTTTCCAAGATCATTTCTGCGCATCGCAGTAGTTCCCCTCGGTCCGCGGTTTCGCCGAGTTGGCTAATCGCCTGCTTCGCTGCAGCCAGATATTCGGACCTTGCGACGTTGGGACTGGCAGACTTGTACGCGGGGGATTGATCGCTCTTTTTCCCGGCATCTTGGCTCTGATAGTTAGGCAAGCTGCCAGCGAGCCGTATCACTTGAGCCAGAAGTTTCCGCTTATATGGAAAGGCAATGTGAAGTCTTGTTCCAGCAGTCAGATCATTGCGCACGGCGAATGCAACCCCGAGCATGGGACGGAACAATCCAAGATGCAGAGCTTCCAGCATTGCAAAGCGCTGACTGAGGTCTCTTGAAAACAGCGTAGCGTGACGAAGTTCTGGTGCGAGAATTTGGACAACCTGTATGGTCAAATCAACGCGCCGACCGGATTGTTGGTGTCCTCGCTGATAGGCTTGCGTCAGTCGCGCGGCTCCCAAGAGCGCGCGTGTTCTTGACCGAGGAGGAAATCTGATTGTGTCTTTTTGGTCGGTGCTTACAGGCAGCAACTCGGTAAGCGTGCGGCCACGCTGCTCTGACGCCTCATAGAGTGGGTTGATAGTGTCCACTAACGATAGTGGACATCTTGAGGGCAGATATGGCGGGTAAGAAGGGTCAAAAGAAGCGGTTTTGGTCTGATGAGGAGAAGGTGTCGATCTGTGCGCAAACATGTGCGCCGGGGGTATCGGTAGCGCAGGTCGCGCGGCGGTACGCGATGAACACCAACCTGATCCACAAATGGCTACGTGATCCCAAGTTTGCACCTGATCCGGAGATCATCGAAGACGAGGTTGGTGAAGCGCCATGTTTTCTGCCTGTGGAGATTGTTGACCGGCCAGGTGCTGAAGAACCGGTTCCCGCGCTTGCGGCAAATGCCACATCCGGCCATAGCGCGATTGAGATCGACATCGCGGGCGGTCATCAGCTGAGGATTGTCGGTAGCTACGATCCCGAAGCATTGGCTCGGCTCATCCGAGGTCTTTCTGCATGATCCCTGTCCCGGCGAACACGCGCGTCTGGCTGGCTGCCGGTGTGACCGACATGCGTCGTGGGTTCACGACGTTGGCTGCGCAGGCTGAACAGACATTGAAGCAAGATCCGTTTACCGGGCATCTGTTTGTCTTTCGTGGACGGCGAGGTGATCTGATCAAGATTATCTGGTGGGACGGGCAAGGTGCATGTCTGTTCAGCAAGCGCCTGGAGAAAGGTCGGTTTGTTTGGCCGTCGGCGAAAGAGGGCAAGATCGCTCTGACCGCGGCCCAGTTGGCGATGCTGCTCGAAGGGATCGATTGGCGTTTACCACAACGCAGCTGGACACCGCTCAAGGCAGGATAAATGCGCGTGTGGGATTCCCGCCGGATCGTTGTTTTGCTATAGTCTGGCCATGCTGGACGTCGATAAATCACTGCCGAAAGACCCTGATGAACTCAGGCAGTTCACGGCGATTTTGCTGGCCGAGGTGAGGTCGCAGGCTGTTTTGATCGAGAAGTTGCGGCATCAATTGGCCGGTCAACGCCAATGCCGCTTTGGGTCGTCATCAGAAAGCATTGAACAACTACAACTGGCCTTGGAAACAAGCGAGATCGCGGTTGCCAAGATGACCGTGAAGCTACGCCTTCCCGATGAGGAGCCAAGAGACAAACCAAAACGCCGCCCGATCCCCGATCACATCCCGCGCATGGAAGTTGAGCTGACCACCGGTGATGATGATTGCGCTCAGTGCGGTGGTGGCTTGCGCCGTCTGGGCGAGGATGTGACCGAAGAGCTTGAGTATGTTCCTGGACGCTTCATCGTGAACCGCATTGTGCGTCCACGCTTTGCATGTTCTGGCTGTGAGGCCTTCACACAAGCAGCGTTACCTTCGCGCCCAATCGAACGGGGCCGTCCCGGCCCGGGCCTGCTGGCCCATGTTCTGGTCAACAAATACGCTGACCACCTGCCGCTGTATCGCCAAAGCGGCATCTTCGAGCGCGACGGGATCGACATTGACCGTTCAACGCTGGCCGACTGGGTTGGCAAATCCACAGCTCTGTTGGAACCACTGGCTGATGCCATCGGGCGGCATGTGTTGGCTGGACAGGCTATCTTTGCAGACGACACGCCGGTAAAGATGTTGGCCCCCGGCACTGGCAAAACAGCGACAGCGCGTTTGTGGGCTTACGGTCGAGATGAACGGCCCTGGGGCGGCGATGCCCCTCCCGCCAGTTGGTATCAGTTCTCGCCGGATCGCAAAGGGCAGCACCCCAAGGATCATCTCGCAAAATATCGGGGCTGGATGCACGCGGACGGCTATGCCGGGTTCGAAGATCTCTATCGTTCCGGCGACATCCACGAGGTCGCCTGTATGGCGCATGTCAGACGCAAGTTCGTAGATGTTCATCGCGCCCAAGGCTCTGCCATCGCCAATGAGGCCATCCAGCGCATCGCGCAGCTCTACGCGGTCGAGAAAGAGGCACGCGGGTCACCACCAGATCGACGCGCCGGTCTCCGACAGGCGCATGCAAAACCGATCTTCGATGATCTGGAAGTCTGGCTACACACCCAACTCCCAAGTATCTCTGGCAAATCGCCGCTTGCGGGTGCGATCCGCTACGCTCTGACGCGCATGGCGCGGCTCCGGCCATATCTCGACCACGGCATCCTGGAGTTGGACAACAACACCGCCGAACGGGCCATGCGGTCTGTTGCAATCGGGCGCAAAAACTACCTGTTCGTTGGATCACAAACCGGCGGCCGCGCTGCCGCCATCGCCTACACCTTGATCGAAACGGCCAAACTGAACCGCATCGATCCGCAGGCTTGGCTGGCCGACACCTTGGCACGCATCCCAGACTACAAAATCAACCGCGTCGATGACCTGCTGCCATGGAAAACTGCCTCATAGGGCGGTCAGACCGGACGCTTACGCAACTCGAGACCGCATGAATTGCATATAGTAGACCAAGCATAGCGCCAATGGCGCAACGAAACCCCAGGCGTTTCGTTGTTGCATGTCGAGCAAACCTGAAAGTCCGACCGGGAAATGCACTCTACGGGAAACCTTGGGCAGCGCCTGATCAGCATGCTGTTCATAGCACTCGGCGACAGCCGCGTTATTGTGCCGAACCGTTCAAGGTTCACGCCCTGCAGTTCGCTTCTCGTTTCCGGCAGACGCTCGTCAGCCAGGCCCAAGTAACCGCAGAACTCCTGCACGGAACAGTAGTTGGCAACTGCAAGGCGGGCAATCCAACTTGAAAGCAATTCATCTCGAAGCGGAGCCGGGCGCTTCGGCAGCGGTCGGATGGTCACTGAAAAGCCGGCAGTGGTTGCCGCCGGATGGTCCAGCTATGTTTAGCCCAGACCGGCTGCCAAGTTTGGATGGCCTCATCGGTAATCCGTTCCTCGCCAGTCTCGATTGCCTCGATGGCCAACGCCTTGATCATGGTGAACACGCGTGACGTGACGCCGCCTGTAACACCCAGGATAGTTCGGAGTGATTGGACGTTGAGCCCAGATCCGCGTTCCAACTGCATGGCTGAAATCAGAGTCTGGACAAGACGTGAAAACTCAACGTCATCTTCCCAGAACGGTAGAAAATGTTCATCAAGCCTACGGGCCAGTTGCTCGTCGCCACGAATGGCATCGACGGCCTCGTTGACGCCGAACACGACGAGAGCCACGCAAAGATCGTTGGCGAGGAAACGGAGCATGTTGAGGAAGCGCCGCTGTTCCCGATAACTGCCCGCCAGCAAGTTATGAACCTCGTCGATCATAATCATCTTGAGGCCCATGTCCCGCAAATGACTAAGGGCGCGCACCTCTAGTTCGGACACAGTGTGCCTGCCCCACATCGGGGCCCCAATCGACGCGAGAATGTGCTGATAGAACCGTCGTTCATCTGGCGCAGGTGGTGCTTGCAACAGCAAGATTGGCGTTCGCGTGACACCTATCTCGGATGCATATTGTGACGGATACAGACTCTCCATCCGCTTTGCGACCATGGTCTTGCCGATCCCGGAACTGCCATAAACCATGAGCCCTGGCATCCGGGATTGCCTAGGCATTTCCATAAGAGAAATCAATCTATTGAGAACAATTGTCGCGCGATCAAATGCAATCCAACGATCGCTACGAATGAGGTCAATTCTTTCGTTTATATCCATCAAAGTCATCAATCGGGTAAGTGGGAAGGTCAGGGTTGTTAGTATCAATTGCAAACATCTCGCGTGAGGGATCACGCTTTGGCTTGTCGCTCGGAAGCCGGGCCTGGCGTTCACCTTCCAGCCGGGCCGTCAACGTTTGTTGCCGTGCCGCGTATGCGATACGGCGCTGTTCTTCGATAATCCGAAACAGCATCGCCTCCGGAATCGTTCCTCCATGTCGTTCGTGAAAAATAGCTCTGGCGCGTCGCGATTCCCAAAGTGAAATCCGGGGCCGTGACAGATCCTTGTATCGCGCAGCAACGGCGCGACCATCATCCGTGATGACCCAAATCTGAGACATGTCGCGGGGATCATATTTGACCAAGACTTTCCCTGCCCCGCGACCGATCATCGGACCGAACGCGTCGCTCCAATAGCCAATCGAAAACAAATTGATCCCCGTGCGCGCCAACTGCCGACGCTCGGAGGGAAGAAAACTGATCCGGAACGCGTCAGTGTCCACAACTTGTCTGCCAGCGACGTCACCGCCGAGATCGGCCCAAGCGGCCAACGGCACCCGCCCTAGCCCACTGTGCCGGGTATTGTGATATCGGCAAATCTCCAAATGCAGCCAGTCCTCGAACTCCTCAAGCGTCAACGCTGCCTTGCCCGTGCTGTCATACTCACCCTTGTCTTTTGGCGAGGACTGCGTTGTTCCTGGAAGCACATGAACCGCTCCCATGGTCGTCCCAATCAGGCGCTCAATATGGCCCCCATAATGCACACGACCTGGTGGCCGGTACTCAATCACAATACCCCATTCAGCACAGGCCGACTGGAAGGCGTCGCTACGAAAGTCTCGCCCATTATCAACGTGAATAGCCTGCGGGATGCCGGATGCTGGCCAATACAGGGCTTCCATTGACTCTGGCGTGCGGATCGACTTCGGTCTCACGCAATGATCTAGACACAGACCAATGGATAGAACCGTTGGGGCGTCAAAACTGACGTAAACACCTAGTACGACCCGGGTTGCGATATCAACCGCAAGCGTTAACCATGGTCGTGCTAGCGGTTTGCGGTCCGCCTGGTCTACAAGAATGATATCGGCCAAGGTGTGGTCTATCTGGACGATCCCCAAAGGACGCTCCACGTCCAAGCCCCCTGCCCTCGCCTCGAATACCTGCCTCGCTGCTTTCGCGCCCTTCCGTTTCCGCAGCACCTCACGCTGATCCATTGCATCGAGCCTTGCTTTGACGGTCTGTCGTGATGGAGGCTGAAAACCCTTGGCATGGCATTCCACGCGAATCTCGCCCACGATCCTCCTAAAGCTAGGCCTCTCCAAGACGAGGTAGCGCTTGCGGAGGACTTGATCGATCACATCTTCAACTTGCTGATCCAGACACGACATTCCGCGCTTGGGCCCGCTGCGTTTGGGCAACAATGCACTCACGCGCCCGTCGTTCTCACGCAAAAGACCCAAAAGGCGCCAGGCCGTACTCCTGGAAACGCCAAGTTGCGCCGCGGCGGACTCCAATGGCAGCCCAATCTCTTTCCCTTCAGTCTGCAATAATAACAAAGGTCGAAGAACCTCCGCCCTTTTTATTGCAACTCCTTGGGCATCATCTTCCAAACTTCACACCGTCAAATGTTATCCACAAGTCGGACAGTCCGACGAATTACGTTACCATCTCACGAATTAGGTTACCATCCTATGAATGACGTTACCAATGGCCAATTGTAATTAAACAATAAAATCAACCGCGAGTCCTATGAATAGGATGACCACGACACCAGCTTTGCAGGGATAGGCGTCGCTTTTTAAGAACCCGACTCGCATAAGAGCAAGGCGCTGCCGTTCGCTGCGACAGCCATTAACTTACAGAGTGCGGGACTTGGACGAAGCCGCTGCCGCGGCAATGGCGATTGTTGCGGGTGTTGTGCGCTGACTTTAGCCGTGTGGATTTTGAGATTTAACGAACCTGTCTGACGATTGAGGCTTCTCAATCAACGGACAGGAGTTCCCCATGACACATGAGAAGATGACCCCGCTTCGGGAGCGGATGATGGAAGACATGCGCATCCACGGGATGGGCGACAAGGCTCAGAAGGCGCACATTCGGGCGATCAAACACTTTTCTGGTTTTCTTGGGCGCTCGCCCGATACCGCCACGCCAGATGATCTTCGGGCGTATCAGTTGCATATGACCGATACGGAAGTGACACCGCCCACATTCAACGCGCGGATCATGGCGCTGCGGTTCCTGTTCGGTACAACCTGCAACCGTGAAGACATGAAGAAGTACATGCAGTTCCGCACGCAGCCACGCAGGCTGCCAACAGTGCTGAGTATCGAAGATGTTTCGGAGCTTCTTGCTGCGGCACCCGGCCCGGGTCTGAAGTATCGGGCGGCGCTAAGTATTTCCTATGGTGCGGGTCTGCGGGCATCTGAGGTTTGCAATCTCAAGGTCAGCGATATCGATAGTGACCGGATGTTAATCCATGTCGATGAAGGCAAGGGGCGCAAGGACCGCAAGGTCATGCTGTCACCCGATCTCTTGGACTTGTTGCGTGACTATTGGTGCGAAGCGCGCCCCGAGGGATGGCTCTTTCCGGGCAAGCCGAAGATCAATCCGGTCACGTCGAGGCAATTGGGTCGGGCGTTCAACTCGGCCAAACATCTGGTTGGTATTTCAAAGCCAGCCACGCTGCATACCTTGCGGCACAGCTTTGCCACCCATCTTATGGAGGCTGGAACGGATGTGCGGGTGATTCAGGTCTTACTGGGTCACGCCAAGCTGAGCACGACAGCGCGTTATACCCATGTTGCGACTAAAACAATCCGGGATACGCCCAGCCCGTTTGAAGCTCTCAAAAGGCTGAACGTACAGACCCGCAAGCGCAGACGGGAATAACCGAGGCCGGGTGCCCCGGCCAGAACTGGAGATTGCGGATATTTTCCGAAAGTTTGGTCCTGCGTGGCGGCAGGTCAATAAGGGCCATGTCAACCTGTCCCAGCTCAAAGTGATGTCCTCAATCGAAGCCTGCCGAACTGAGGCGCTCGGCGGGCATGTGGCGGCCTGTACCAAATGCAACCACATGCACATTGCGTACAATAGCTGCAAGAACCGGCACTGTCCCAAGTGCCAGAGTCCGGCCGCGCGCGACTGGATGGAAGCGCGCGCCGAGGATCTGCTGCCCGTGGAATATTTCCATGTCGTCTTCACGTTGCCTGCGCAGATCGCTCGTATCGCCTACTGGAACAAGAAGGCCGTCTATGGCCTACTGTTCAAAGCGTCTGCGCAAACGGTGATGACAATTGCAGCCGATCCCAAACGGCTCGGCGCGCGGGTTGGCATGACCAGCGTCCTTCATACGTGGGGGTCGGCACTTACGCACCATCCCCATGTCCACATGATTGTCCCAGGCGGCGGTCTGTCGTCAGATGGCAAGAGATGGATCGCTTGCAAGCCGGGGTTCTTTCTACATGTGCGGGTGTTGTCACGACTGTTCCGGCGGCTGTTTATCGAAGGGCTGCTTGCCCTGCACCGCGCAGGTGAACTGTCCTTCTTCGGCGATCTGAACGGGCTGTCGGACCCACAGGCCTTCGCCGCATATCTCGCCCCACTGCGCAAAACCAAATGGGTGGTCTATGCCAAACCGCCATTCGGCGGGCCCGAAGCCGTGCTCGCCTATCTCAGCCGCTACACGCACCGCATCGCCATCTCAAACAGCCGTTTGATCAGTGCCGATGCCAACACCGTTGCGTTCCGATGGAAAGATTATCGCTTCAAATCTGGTGACGGGCGATCCGTCATGCACCTTTCCACATCAGAGTTCATCCGCCGCTTTCTGATCCATGTGCTACCGGACCGGTTCCACCGCATCCGCCATTATGGCCTGCTCGCCAGTTCGACCCGTAAGGCTAACATCGCAAAAGCTCGGACCTTACTTGGCGCACAAACCGCCAAACAGGATGACCCACCAGTCGCCGAGGTCATCCCGCTCACACTGCGAGACCCATGCCCCGGCTGCGGCGGGAAAATGCGCATCATCGAGACCTTCCGGCGGGGCCAAAGACCACAATCCCGCGCACCACCCAGAAAGGCCGCAGCATGACGGGGCGCACGTCATCAATCAAAGACCATTCCCCGAACTGCATCGCGTTTTGGGCTGGTATCGGCTTGGGTGAAGGAAAATTGATGGCGTCCAATGCGCCCAAACTGGTGCCAAGCCACTCCGAAAAAGACGCTCAAGGGCACCAATCCATGAGAAATGATGCCAAGCAATTCCATCTCGCAGCATCCTCGGCTGAACCTGATTGGCGCTTCCCCCATAGCGCGCGCCCAGACCCCACGGCTTCCTCCTAGTCATGTTTCCCAACGCGGGCCACACTCACACTAAGCCGAAAAGTCGCGCACAGGCCCGCATCGAAAAACCTTAAACAAAGTGTGAATTCGCTGCGGTTGCGCCAAGGTCTGCTGTTGAAACTCCGTGCAACAAACATCATTTCCGCCGGTGTCACAATTGATGGTTTTTAGTCATTCTGAAAATGAATGGAATCTAACGTCCCAAAACCAACCCATGCCCTTTTAGGATCACAAGAATCCAGCCGAATGCAAAAAGCAGAAGATCAAGGAGCGAACCAAGGAATTCGGGCAACGCCTCGGTCAATATCTGACTCAGGAAATCGAATGTATCCGGGGAGGGTCCGTACCCGGTTGTGACCCATAGTGTCTGTATTATACTTACAGATAGAGAGAAGAACTTTGTGACGGCAAACCACGCTGCTAAGCCTGCCACAACTAGTAGGTCAGCACTCCAGTAGAACGCTGACATTGCGGCAGTTAGTACGGAAAACACCACTGCTGCTAAACCAAAGTCTTGTTCAAGCGTGTTATCGAGCAACGTCACACCTGCCAACTTAATTCGGTCGAAAGCGAGACAGCAGAGCGCTATGATCATTATGTACGGCTCGCTGATAAAGTTGACTATTTCGTCAAAGCTAGTGGTCATGATATGCTCCGGCCATTGTATTCCGTTCTTGCGTTGAAACTTAGCGCGATTTGTTGCAATCGTCAGCTTCATGTTCGCATTCGATAAAGTTCGGAATAAACATGAGCTCAATTTGAAGACGCTAAGATATGGATGATAACTTCGCAACGGGTCTTACAATTGCGGCCCTCGGCACTGCCACTGTTGTGGTTTTAGTCCGTTGGCTACGCGGTCGGCTTGTTCGGCCGGCACTATTAGAAATGCTTGCCGCTCTAGAACAGGACTATGGTCCCTTTACAGAAAAAGAACGGATGTATCTGAGCAAACGTATCGAGCCAATACTTAAGACGGTCGTGGCGGCTGTATTTAAACCGGAAGCGGCGCAACGGCGGATTGCGCGCTTGCAGATCGAAGCCGAAAAGCTAGCGATTGAGCTTAAACAACGGCACGGCATAGGTCATTGAACAAGAAGAACAAACAGAACGACTTTTTATGCGAATGGTCGGTTTTTCAATGGAGTTCTATTTATGAGTAAGTCGTCTAAGTCTCGCCAAGCAATTGTGATCATTCACGGGATTGGAGAGCAGCGCCCAATGGACACGCTGCGCGCATTTGTAAAAACCCTGCAAGGGTTTCCGTCTGCTGGTGAAGCGACTCGGGTTTGGAACAAACCAGATAAGGTCTCGGCTGGCTTTGAGCATCGTACTCTTTCTTTGTCGGCAACGAGGACCCGCCCACAAACGGACGTATACGAATTGTACTGGGCGCATTTGGCAAACCCCAGCGAAGAACCAACCTTTACCTCTTGGTTGATCAGTTTGTTTAGGCGTAACCCTGATCTATTGCCGCCTCGGTTCCGTAAGGTGCAAAAAATCGGACTGATTGCCTTGGTATCGGGGATGATACTGGCAATCTGGGCGGGGCGCGCATTGCCATTGGACGCAACATTGGCTGCATTAATTACGTTGCCGCTTTCTGGGTTGCTGCTCTCCGGGATCGGGTATTGGTTGACGGGGGTTTATCGTGGCAAAATTGTTGATATTTCGCGGTATTTTGACAGCCATCCGAAAAATGTGCAGGCTCGAAACGAAGTGCGGAAACTTGGAGTGGATTTCCTACGAGGCTTGCATGAATCACCGCGCCGTTACGGTCGAATAGTGGTTTGCGGGCACTCAATAGGCAGTGCGATCGGCTATGACATCTTGCAAAAACTCTGGTTTGAGATGCACGAAACCCACAAGCAACTCGATTGCCCGAAGCGCGATGCCAAAAAAGCTCTGAGGCGTGCGATCAAGAACGAGGATTGGTCTAATATCCAAACTCTACAGGCTGAAGTTTTTGACGAACAGTTATCCGCGGGAAATCCTTGGCTGGTTACGGATTTCGTAACACTGGGTAGTCCTCTTGCACATGGGGACCTATTGTTGGCAAGTAGTCTGGCCGCATTCAGAGAACGGCTGACAGATGGTGAACTAGCGCGGTGTCCGCCTGTGTTGGATTTGGGCGCTCAGCAGATTGGATTCATGCGCAAATACCAGATTGAGGGAGGAGACTATCGTAGCATCGAACTCCTACCTCACCACGCACTTTTTGCAGTCACGCGCTGGACAAATATCTATTTTTCTCGAAGATTCTGGCTATTTGGCGATCCAATTGCGGGACCACTCAAAGATGTGTTTGGGCCGGGCATTCGAGATGTAGTAGTTCAGGGGGGTGGCTACTGGCCGCGAATAAGGCACAATGATTATTGGCGGAGCGATTTGCCGCTTGCAAAAAAGCTGGTTGGCGGCGCGTCTTACCCATTGGACGCCCTTGATGATGCTTTACGACTCGACCCAGTGCAGAAAGAAATGAATAGCTCTGATCTTCCTGAGAACTAATCTGATCACACTTACTAGCGACCTTGCAGCCTATACGCCGAAGTTCGGGCGTTTTCCGCTCCAGTGGTTACATTTCACACCGCCGTGACAGTCTTACCAAAAATCAAACGCCAATGAATGTGGCGACTGAATTTAGTGGCTTGCGATCTGGAAGCTGTCGTTCAAACTTTGCGCAGCATTGGTGTGTCTGGGCTCTCCCGACACCTTCGCCGCGTGATCGACGAAAGGCTGCTAGGTTAAGAACCCTTTCTTCGTCAAAGCATAGGCGCCGGACAGAAATGCGTTCTTCAAATAGACCGGCAGCTTCTCTGGATATGCATCAAGGTCTTTCTTGGCAAAATGGGCGAGCGCAACTGGGCTGACAAACCTGGTCTGACAATCCTCAACGAGTTGTATCAGGGTTTCGATTTTGAACGATACGGCCCCCCCGGCCATGCGGCCTTTCTTAGCGCGGGTCTTGATGACGAACGTATCGATTTCGTGTTCTCGAGAAAACGCCTGAAGGTCCGCCAAGAATGACCGTAGATCAGCTTCAGATGTGTCATCCACGAGCTCTATCCGGGTCGTCTTCAGGCGAAGCAGTTCCAAGTCGCCTTGATCAGTCAAGCCAACCGCAGCAAGCCGGACCTCCTTTCCCGATATTTCACACCCGCAGACCCTCATGTATTCCTCCTCATATGCCCTATCGTTGTCAGACAATGTTGTCCGGAACACCGAAACTCTCGATCTAAAATGGCGCAGAACCTTTGCTCCACCACACTAAATTTTATACGTTAGCATCGATCCATTTAGACATCATACCGCGATCACGAAAGCACTCATGTGGCACTTCGGTGCGTTTTCGTCGTGCAATCTGTTCTGCAAAACCAACTTGCTTTGAAGACGGGTAGTTCGCAAATGGACTGGTTGGTTTGGCCGTCTTATTCGCGTCGATCCAGCGAGATAGCTCCAATCGGCTTTGTTGAACCTCCAAAGGCAAAACAACACCAGCTCTTTGCGAGATCTGTCGCGCGAAGTTCAGCTGCTTTTCTGTCACCGGGATCTGATGATAGTCATTCGACCCGCCGGCAGAACTGACAATTGCTTCTTGATGGGCAGCCATGAGAATTGCTCCTCTTGTTGATTCCATTTCAATATAGAACAATATAAGAACATATCAACATATTGTGGAACATTTTGCATTTATACCACCATGTAGTGCCGTCGTAATGGGGTTTGTTGCATGGTTTGAGGGCTGGTTAGTTGCAGTGTTCAGATTCAGTTTAGCCGCGGTCTTGGCGTCTTGCAGATCACCATTGCAGCGTGGCACGTGTTTTTTGGGGCGGCTGATCATTGCCAGGGCAGGGGTCAGTAGTCCTATGGCCGCAATTTGCACAGGAAGATGGATGCACCAGCACCGAACGCCGCTGCCGCAACATGCGCCTCCCATGCGATCCCAGTCCACCAGATGATTGAGGGCAGGGTTGTCGCGCCCAATGCCACCGCCATCGTCCGATGTACAATGGTCAAGCCGGTCCAATGAACGAGGCAAGCCGCCGCCAGGCCGAATGATATCGCACTTGCCCCGATCATCGCGGGATAGATCCCAAAGACCGCGAAGCCTGCAGCGCCTGCCATGATGGATAACAGGACAATGAAGGTGGTTTCACCCTCGCCACGCAGGAGCGCCAGCGCGTCCCCGAACAAACAAATGGGTATGATGTTGAAGATCATGTGCAAGGCGCCGCCGTGCAGAAAGACATGTGATAGAATGCGCCAAGGTTCATTGCGCCAGCTCAGCGTGAACCCGAGCGCCTCGATGGCCTCTGATCGTACGGTCAACTGAAACGCGTCCGCCGCGACGAGCACCCCCTCCACAAAGACAATGGCGATGCAAAAATCCCGCAGCACCGGATGCAGATCAAACGGGGACAGGGGAAGCGTGACTTTCACGCCCCCCGTTTCCGTAGCGGTTTCTCGTCGTCCAGACCGTCAGGCCAGTCTTCAGCGGTCATTTGCCGGGCTGTTTCGATGGCGCCGCGCAACTCTGAGTGCGTTTCCAGATGATCGTTCAAATCCTGAATGACGGCGGCGTCAAGATCGTCCGGCAGATCGTCATCGCTAAATCTTGCTTCAACTGCGGCTTTAGCCCGCGCGACCGCTTGAAGTGTGGCCTTGGACCGCTTAACCGACGTGCAGCTTTCCAGATCTTTATCGGATGATGCAGGCGTTGGTTTGATTTTGCTTGAAGCCTCGACCTTTGTGGCCCGGTCCTGATCTTTTTCTTGTGATGGTGCAGGCAGTGACAGTTTAGGGGCGGGCAATAGTTGTATTGGCGCGTCCGCTTCGTTGTCATCAAAGACGCTTGGCGGCTCTGGAAGCGGACCTGTCTGGGCCTCAAAGATAGGGCGCAGGTCTTTGTCTTCGTAATAGATCACCTTGTCGGTGCGCACCGGGTCATGGTTCTGGATCAGCGCAACAATCGTGTCTTCGCCCAGCTTGCGCAGTTCTTCCGGGCGGATCAATCTCGCGCCCTCTTCCCGCTCTTGTATGTTTGATGACATGAAATCGTTGCTCTGCCACGATTTGCTCCGGGCCTTCCGGGTAAAGTCCCCGATGGCACGCGAAATGTAATCCGGCGTGTCCTTGTCGGCCGGGGCCATAAAGAGCTGAAGACGGCAGTTCGCCAAAAAGTTCTGCGCGCCATCCTGGCCGTAGATCTGCAAGTTCGACAGCGACTGGACGATGATCATCAACCTCCCGCCATAGCCGCGCAAGGTGGTGATGGCCTGGCTCAACGCATCCATTCGCCCCAGTGATGCAAATTCATCTAACAGGAACAGCACTGGGAACGGCTCGTCAGCCTGCGGCATTTCCCGTTGTGTGATGGCGACCGCTTGCTGGAACATCAGCCGGATCAGGGATGACAGCGGGTCCAGATCATTTGGACCCACGACAAAATAGATCGAGGCAGGCTTGCGCCGTAAATTGGTGAAGGTGAAATCCGACTGCGAGGTCGCATCGCGCACCGCCGGGTCAGCCCATAGGCTTAATCCACCATCCGAGAGAACCGACAGATACGCGCTCAAGGTTCGTATGTCCGTCGAGGCCATCCGGTTAAAGATCGACACGCTTTCGGGGGCCTTCGCCTTGGCCGACATGGTATCAAAATTTCTGTGCGCTTCGCCCTGTTGGGAGATCAGATCATGCACGGCGGCAATTGTTGGCGTCTTCTGCTCGAGGGCGAAGACGACGGTTGCCGCAAAAATCTCTCTGGCACCCTCCAGAAAGCCTTCGGCACTTTTTGATTTTGCAATGATGAGGCTGGAGGCAAGGCGGCGGGCTTCCGTGAACCGGCGGCGGTCACTGGCCTCGGCCACGATGTCGATGGGGTTGTAGCGATGCGTGCGTCCGTCCTTGTCATAGGGCGCGAACTTGAACACCTTGTCGCCCATAGAGGCGCGGTGCCGAGATGTTTTTTCAAAGTTCTCGCCTTTGACGTCGAGACAGACCACGGACCCGTTGTACGTCAACAGCGTGGGTATGACGATACCGACACCTTTGCCGGAGCCGGTCGGCGCGGCAATGAGGCTATGCGGGATCTCTGTTGAGGTGAGATAGGCTCTGCGTTTCTTCGGCGGCCCGAATTTTGCAAAAATCGGACCCTGCACCTCGGCAAGGGGGGCCACGAGACCCGCCTTTTTCAACTCCCGTTCCTCGGCTCAGCGTGCCGATCCGTGACTGGTCAATTGCGGGCGATATCCGATGGCGATACCCGTTGCCGACTGTAGCGTGCCGCCACCTCGTCAGGATCAAGGCCCGCCTCTGCCGCAATGCGGTTTGCGTTCTCAACGGCCTCATCCCGGATTGCATCCGCATCAAGCCCGCCGCCCGTCGCCCGGATGCCGACATATCGCTCTTCCTGCTCTGTGGATCTATAGGACTGCAATTCATTGTCATCCGGCAGCAACAACGCCGCCTCACGGCGCAGCCCCGCCGTCTGTCGCTGGAGCGCGACACGCTCCGCCGGGCCCGCAACCTTTGCGATATCGCGGTCCATCGTCTGGAAACTGTCCGTTATGGCCATACGCGCTTTTTCATACTGTTCCGACATCTGAATCATCTCCTTAGTCATGGTTTCATCGCGTTCAGTGTGTGCTGTAATCTGATGCCCGGCGCGCAACAGCTTGACGATCCTCGCGATGGAGCGTGCCACTGCGGGCGTCGTCTTGATCACTTTCGCTTCGGTTTCGATTTGTCTGCTGAACTCAAGAATTGTTGCAGCGGCCGCTATCGCGGTGATTTCGGTATGCTCGGGCGCGCGTGCTTCCGGGCCACGCCGCTCTGCCTCGGCCCTGATCCGCGCGTCGGGCACAGGGCGCTCATGCACCCCGCGCGCCAGACGCGGCGTTGCTTCCAGGTGGATGCCTTCTTCCGCTGCAACCTCAACCTGCAACTGGCGCATGCTGTCGTAATTGATCAGCGAGCGCCGCGAAACCTTGAGCCACTGGCCGTTTTCCAGACCGCGACGGGACACGACCACATGCGTGTGCGGGTGCGCCGTGTCGCGATGGTCCGCGGTATAATAATCGAAACGGTCGCCAAGCGCCCCATTGTCAAACATCCTCTCCGCCCAAGCCCGCCCCGCGCGTGCCGCCGCTTCAGGATCGGTGTCGATGGGAAACGATACGACAAAATGCGATGTCATCGGATAGGAGGACTTGCCACTCTCTTTGAGACCCCACGCCTGCGCCATCAGATCCTTTTGATCTTCGTCCACCTCAAGTCCGAAAAATCCTTCGGACCGCTGCAAAACAACGGTGCCGTCCTTTTCCAGATATCCCATCTGGGCCTTCAAACCCTGGCTGTTGTTGGCCCCGCCCATGTTGATGAGTTTGACGAGGGCCTGGGGGGATTGTCGCCCCACTCTGAAAGCCAGCCCCGCACCGGCTCCACGCCGGTTGCGCTGCTGGTTCATCACATAAAGGATCTGCTGAGCCTTGCGCGCGTTACCCGCCTTGTAGACCGCCCAGTCCTCGCCCATCACCGCGTCCAGAACACTCGGCGCATTCGGAGAGTTGGCCGCTCGTTGCAGGTAATGCAGGACAGAAATGGACGGCTGTTCACTCATTCGCCCGCTGCCTTTCGCAAGCGGCCAAGCCCGTCAGACCGGCGCCGCGACACATCCATCAAGGGCGCAAGCGCTGCATTCAGCTTCGACAACTCGACGCCAAGCGCTTTTCGTTCCGCCATGAAGCTGTGGTAAGCGGGATCATGGGTTCGGTTTGCAGCCTTGGCAATCTGGTTGATATTCGTCGCCACCCCGGCAATCGCCCGCGAAATGTCCCTCAAGACCTCCAAAGTCTCGGCATCGTTTTCGACAAAACCGCCGATCCGACGCGCGGCAATTCGCAAAGCACGGTTCCGTTTAAGGCCAAGCTCCAAGATCTGAGCATCAAACTCTGCAAGTTCCGCTTCAGTCATCTTCACCGAAATCACCTTGTCGGCACGAACCGGCACCGCCGCTTCGTTCTCAGCGTCGCGCCAGCGACCCCTTATCATCTTGCGGTTTTTCCACGACTTCTTGTCTTTGGTCTCTTCGCTCATCAACACCTTGCCTTGGGTGAAAGCCCGGTCAGAAAAAGAAGCACAGTCACAAAAGTTCTACTTTTGCATATATCCTGCTACAGCTTTACTTTTGCTGTTGTCCTTCTCTTGCCGGTCTTTCGGTTTCAACCTCTGGTTAGGTATCAGGAAGGCCTCAAAGCACCGTGCACCGCAAGGCAGTGCCCAGATCAGAGCCTTCTTCCGGCGGGAAAACGCGCAGCAACAAGCGCGCTCATGCCGACGCACGCACCCATGTCTGAATGACCGGCGTTTAACTGCAGGCCGCACTGGCAGTGCATCCTCTCAAACAGCGATAACGCTCCGGATGAAATGACATATCGACACATAGGCACGGTGACATTTGGACATTGAGACATTGTGTCTGGCGGACAATGGGACGAACCGTTGTGACCTTTGAGCGGATATCAGCATACCGCCCTACCGACATATTGACGAACAGGCAGACAGGGCGGAAGTCTTTCAAACACTCTGTCTGCGCGTCATTAGTCGCAAACGGCATACGGGCAGTCAGACAACCGGGCCGATTGGCAATCGGACGGATAGACACAACGGCGAGACGACAAATGGACGAAATGGCACATCGGCAGGCATAGGACATTCATTCGGTGAAAATGATCACATTCGCTTCCCTCAAGGGCGGCGCAGGAAAAACAACCGCACTCATGACGGCTTGCGGCAGTCTGGTATCAAAGGGACTCAGAGTGGGTTTACTGGAAGCCGATGAAAACGCGCCGCTGCACCAGTGGCGCAAATATGCGCTGAAAAAGGGAACCTGGAACGAAAGTTGTGAAATTGAAGATGCCGTCGATTTGCAGGCGTTCGAGGCGGCCTACGAAAGGCTTGAGGCCCGCGATATGGACATCGTTTTGGCCGATACCCAAGGCGGTGGGAGCGAGTTCAATTTAACGATCTTGGCAAGCTCGGACATGATTGTCATCCCGACTGCGCTCACACGCCTTGATCTGGACAGTGCATTGGATACCTACGCGCTCGTTGCTGAGATGCTTGAGACATCTGACACACCAGATATGCCCGTCGGGATTCTCGTGACACAGATACCGACCGGCAGATTGACGTCCGCACAATCGTTCTGCCTTGAAACCATACAAGGTCTGCCCTCCTTCGATTGCAAGCTGCCTGCACGCAATGCATTCGCCGATCTGAAAAGTGTTGGTATGCTTCACCTCTACGAGGTTGCGCTGTCGAAAATTCCGTCCAAGAGGATCGCCGCGACACATATTTCAACGGCACTCAAAGATGCAGACACCTTTGCAAACGATCTGATGCAAGTGCTCGGAGATGAACATGCCCATTCGTAAACCCAACAAGAGTTATAAAGAGCTGCGCGCAGCAATTTCCGGGGACTCCGGAATGCTCGATGTGGCCGATACAGAGCCGGTCTCAGACCAAGCGTCAAAAAGTATCCCGCCCCAACTCAAATCGGAAAGCCCATACCCAAAAACCGCCAATGTGACACCTGCATCCGGCGCACCGGATCAGCCCGCGCCAAAGCCAACACCAGACAAACGTACTCAACGCGCCAAACCTTTGGTTGCGCAAGCCGAAGACTCCATGGTTATTCGCGTAACGATGAGACCGCCAAAAAGAGGCTTGTCGAAAGAGTATGACGACATTACCGATTTCGCCAATGAGGCGACAGCGCTCAAGACGATTTTAACACGCGCACTTGCGTTCGTCTCAAACCCAGACGACATGGTTCTGAACCGCACGAAGTCCTTCTACGAAAGCGTTGCAGGGGAACCCTTTAGAAGTCGCAGGGTTGTTAGCTTGACCATTCTGAATGCAATCCGGTCGGAATATGATCCGCTGGACATATTGACAGATCATGCGTTCGGACAAACAGTCACCGATGTAATCGTGAGCACCTATTTCTCCAGAAAGATCAGCACCAAATAGCGACGCCCCGCCCGGTAAACCCGCCCACAGGGCCTCCGATACATATCGTCTCCGGCCCTGTGGACGGCTTCACCTCCAAACGCACCGTCTGTCAGTGACGCCCGTATTTGCGGCCATGGATGGTGATCCGGTCGCGGGCATCAATCGGCACCTGGTCGAGGTATAATTCACCGTCCGCTCCAAAACGGTAGACCGATACGTCGTCATCCCCGAAGCTATAAATCACAAACTCCCATTGTCCCGCGCCGCCTTCGCGGGCTTGGTAGAACCCACCGTTGTTGCGGCATTCGGCATTGCCATGCCACCAAACGGACCCATCCGCACTTTTGTCGATGTCGAAAAGGGTAAGCTGTTCCATGATTACTATCCCTTCATGCGTACCATGAGGAATATTTGGGCTTCCCATCCCAAACATAGGCCCAAGTGAACGACTGAATTTTGACGCTCGGCACACCGCCCGCCATATCGACGCGGTGTTTCGTTGGTGAACCTTTGATGTGATCAGGATCAGGCACGACGAGGGTGGACATACTGCCGTAGTCGCAGGGCGCGTCATTAGCTCTTTGCCCCTCGACGGCCACCAGTTCCACTGTGTTGCGCCCTGATGTGCCGACGACCTTGAACCAATCCACGTTGGTTTGATCGTATCCCCATGAGGACGAAAGGATCGTTCCGACTTCCAACGTGTGCGGCGCATTGCGCGCGGCGCGGCGCGCGGCTTTGACTTCCTCTGCTTTCGCCAGAGCGTCGAGCCAATCTGTCACCCTTTTCTCTCGGCCTGCGGCGTCTTTGGAATAGTGGTAAAACGTCGGTTTCTGCGCGCGACCCTTGAACGCCATGGCTGATGGCCTGCCATTGCTATCGTTGAACACATAGACCTCGGCGGCAACACCTTTACGGCAAATCTTCATCGCACCTTTGGGAATGTATTTCTTTCGCACGTCAGGGATGTTCACAGCCATTATCCCCACTCCTCGATGTAGGTGCGATAAGCGGCCCGATCATGCGTTGCGAAATCCAATCCTCTTTGGTCACAAAGGTGGCGCAGATCGCCAAGGGCATTGCGGATCAGGCTAGGAACATCCTGAGTGTCATCTACATAGGCTTCCGCGATAGCCTCATGAATGCGGGTGGCCTGAATGGCGGGTGTGTTGTCTGGTGTAACCTCGTCGGGTAGGTTCGTAGTGCTTTGCGCGCCAACAAACACCCAATCACTGGCCCATTCATCCATCTGCGCGATCATGCCGCCAGTGTCACTCCGCAAGGTCATCACAGGTTTGATGGTTGCAGCGTCGTGATGGTGCTTTCCCACCATGACCAACATTTGTTGGCTGGTGCCATAAACAAATTGGGTCTCCGGGTTGCCTTCGTATTGCAGGGCTAATGAAAAAAGATGCGACGCCATATTTCGGTTTCTCCTATGTGGTGTGGGAGGGGCTGACCGGAAACAGTCCAATCCTTATCTCCCATTATCTACGACAGAGAGTGCCCAGCCGATTTACAAGCCCCTTTGGGTTCTGGTTTTGAGCGAAGCGCTTTAGCGCGCCCGTCTCTAAAACCGGATCCACTGGCGAAGTGCCGGAGTGAGCAAGTGCACTGCCAATCGACAGAAAGTGGTGCGGCCCGCAGCGCAGCGAGGACACGGTTTCTGTCTATTGGGATTGCACGCGCGAGAACCCAGCGGGTTCTAAAGCAGCGTCCCGAAGCGGCGTATCGCGCTTGCGCGAACCCCAAGGGACCATCAAAACAGGATCGGGTGAGATCCGACCCGCGCAAGGGGACGTCACCCGAATGGGCAGAAACACCAGCCCTTGATGAGCATGTTTCAAAGACCAGGGCGCGGCTCCGCAGGAGACGGGGCAGGGGCCGTTGAAACAGCGAAGGGAGAGGGCCGGGGGTTCTGGGTGGAGAACGCGCAGCGGGCAGAACCTAGCACGCGGTCAGCTGGGCGAAGGCCAGCGGATGTCCCCAAAAACGAGAAATCGGGACCGGCCCCAAATCAGATGGGTGAGCGAGAAAAAGAGCCAACAGACTTAGAAGAATGTAGCTTTCGCTGCCAGCCCATCAGCAAAACGAAATAATGCACAACTCTTCCCACGGCTCAACGCTGGCGACACGCGGATGCTATTTCAGATCGGCTTCGTCATACATCCACTGATTATATGGGTTGGCAGGACCGTAAGAAACGCCGTTTTCGGTAAAACGGTCCTGAAAACCACAAAGCCAGGCTCGATGAAACTCCGAGCCTGCGATAAGACGGCGTAGGCGTCGGGGCATCATCCATTTTGAATGGCCTGCCATGTAAATACGGTGAAGTAGAGCATTCATAGCAACCATGCCTCCGAACTGCTGGTGAATTTTGCGGGGTGTTCTTAGCCCATTGGCTGAAAGTTCAATTTCAGCCCAAGCGCTTTAGACACCTTCATGATCGTGGCAAGAGTAGGGTTGCCGTTACCGGATAGCGCTTTGCTCAGACCTTCGCGCGAAATACCCGTGTCCCGCGCCAACTGGCTCATGTTGCGCGCGCGCGCAACGTCACCAAGCGCTTTTGCGACAATTGCAGGATCATCGCCACCTTCTTCCATCGTTGCCAGTAGATACGCTGCAATATCATCTTCCGTTTTGAGATAGTCTGCCGGATCGTACCGGCTGAAAACTTCATCGCTCATGGATCAATCCTTCCACTTCTGGGCCAATTCCTTGGCCGTTTTGATGTCTTTGGTCTGCGTACCCTTGTCACCTCCACAAAGAAGAACCACGACCAAAGACCCGCGCTGCAAGTAATAGATCCGATAACCGGGTCCATAATTCACCCGCAATTCAGAGATGCCACCACCAACCGGCTTTACATCTCCTGCGTTGCCCTCAGCTAAGCGGTTCAGGCGAACCAAAATCCGCGCCATTGCGGTCCTGTCCCGCAATCCTTGCAACCACTTGTCGAAGGTCTTTGTTTTGATAATCTCGGCCATATGTGAACTATAGTTCACATATGCGCTATTGTAAACTACAGTTCACATATACCGCACAAAAAAAGACCCCGCCGAAGCGGGGCCAATGTTCCTTATCACAAGGAATATTGTTTAATAACCGGGAGTTATTCAGGGCCTATTCTTCTTTTACGAGAGACAAACCCGTCCGGCGTGAACGCGTCGATCTGTTCGCCGGTGCGCCGGGACATGGTTTGCCCGTCGCTCGATACCGTGATCTCTGCATCAGGCGACGTGCGAATGATAGAGCCGTCACCCTCAAGATACGTGGTTTCGGCATCCCGCTCGATCTTCACAGAACCATCATGGTCAATACGGATCAAGTCGCCGTCGACCAGAACCTTCACGCTGTGTTCGTCAATCACAACACCGGACCATCCAAGCACATGGTCGCGCCTGATCACCATCTTGTCTTGGTGCAGCTTGATCTGCACGTCGGCAGCATCATCCTCCGCCTTCAGGACAATGAACGCTTCCTGATCTTCAGGCTTCGCCAGAAGACGTGCGATAGCGTCTTTGGGTCGCCAGAGATAAGACGTATCACGCCGTTCTTTCTTCTTGTTTTTATGGAACGCAATCATCAGTTCTGCGGATTTCCAAACGGCTCGGACGGTGCTGGGGACGGTCATGGCATTTCACTCCATACACGGGCTGACTGCTATCAGCTCATATCTTCAACACTCACGCAATTAACGTATTAAGCGTGACCAGATGATGCGCTTAAAACAGCGTAAGTTGTTCAGGCTGCGGGCGAATACCAACGCGACCACGGGGGATCTACGGTCCACTCACCTTCAACCTGCTCAATACTGGCATCTGGCCCGTGTTGTTCGATGAACACGCGGTCAGCCTCGGCGCGGCGGGACCGGTGCAACTCACTGGCCTTATGGCCGCTGGGGCGGCGACACCAGACGCCGGGGGCTTTGCCGCAATCAGGACAGGCCACGGCAAGGACCGGGTGATGATGGGCGGAAAAATCAGGCATGGGTCTGGGCCTGCGTATCTTCGAGTTTGAGGTAAAGCGCGGCAGACAGAACGCGATCTTGATTGCCACGGCAACGATCCTTGTTCTTCGCAGCCGCCTTTTGCAGATGATGATAGGCGGCCAATCGTTCTTCCGGGGTGTGATTGCTCGGCGCGGCGGCGATGTCGCGGGCCTGCAAAATGGTCATGAACATGGTCGATCCTTTCATGTCAAAGAAATTGACCCGCCTGCGCCCGTGCGGATCGGTGCGTGTCAGCGGAAAGGGCAGATCATCCAAGCTGAACCGGCCAAGGCGGTAGCTGTGTAAAAAACCCGATAGGTTGGACGGATCGGCGGGATAGGGTGCGCAATTCCACGCACGGCGCAGAACCCGGCGTTCCTTACGCGACATTGCCGCCAGCGTGGCCCGGGCCGAGCGCCAATCGCGGGCGCGACGGGAGCGATCCCGCCGTTCCTGTTCCCCCCATGCCTCGGCGCGGGCCTGCATCACATCGTCTTCGCAAGGCTGGCCCGCCGCGATCTGATCGGCAAAGAGTGGCATTGCGTCACGCTCGCGTTGCTGCTTGCGGCGCAGGGCCGCCCGCTTCCGGCTGGTGTCGGTAAAGATAAACCGCGCCTGACGTTTGAACCTCATTGTTCCACGTCCTCGATGCCCGCCGCGTCGATCCGCAACTGCTGCGCCTCCAAGCGGCCCAGAAGGGCGGAAGTCAGACCACGGATGGACGCCTTGTCTGCCAGATGCAGCGCCGCGCGCTCACCAGCGGTCAGGCTGGTGACTGGCATCGGCGGCACCGACGCTGTGTCCAGCGCGTCATCGTCCTGCGAGCAGCTACCAAGTGCCTCCATCAGCGGTGTCAGCACGGCCTTGATCTGCGCGTTTGTCGCACGGTTGGCGGTGGTGGACTTTTCGATCAGGTGCGGCGTTTCAATCATCTTATCGACGCGGCCCAGGTTGGTGTTGTTTTCAAATGCCATGATGGTTCTCCGGTTGAGGGGCAGAGCGCTTGCGCGCCCCGCCTCCGCTTCACGCTATGCCTTCGGGCAACCATGCGTCGATCCTCGCCGATCCGGTGCATCTTCCCGCAGCCACATGGGCAGTCCAAGCTGTCAGGCTCGATTACCTGTTCGATGCGCGGCAAACCCTCGGGCAGATTGCCGCGATTGCGCTTGGCGATCTTCTTACGTTTCGGTTTTTCCTCATCGGGGGATTGTTCCGATTTCTTCTCTTCGACCTCGGCAAGGGCAACCTCAAGATCCTCGAAAGCCAGCTGCCGATCGTCGTCGGCCAACTTTTCGGACTTCTTGCCGTAAAGCGCATGGTGCATCTCGGCGATCAAGTGTTCCTGGCGCTGGTTGGTCTCTTCCAGTTCCGCCACACGCACGGCCTGCGCCTCGAACGCTGCGCGATATTCCGGCGGTAAGATGGACAGATCGAGGTGTTTTGCAGAAGTGGTCATGGGCTGATTTATAGCCCTGGATCGACCCAAATACCGCCCCTAATTGCCGCCCTGATTCACTCTGCCGCAGCCGGAGGGCGGGTCTCCAGTGCCTTCACCTTACGCCAATCAAGACCGGCAAAAAGTGCCTCGAATTGGGCATGGTTCAGCGCCATCATGCCATCCTTGATCGCGGGCCAGGTGAAGGTCGTATCCTCAAGTCGCTCGTACGCCATGACCAAGCCACTGCCGTCCCAAAAGAGCAATTTCAACCGATCCGCGCGCTTCGCCCGGAACACGAAGACCGTCCCGGTGAACGGGTCTTTGCGCAGCACAGCCTGCACCATGGCGGTTAAGTTAGCACCGTTAAAGCCACTATCCAAAGCTTGGTTTTCGCCTTTATCCAAGCGACCGTCTTTTCTGCTCTTGCTACCAGCAGGCCGGTCGCCATCATAAAGGCTTTCCGCAATCTTTTCCCCAATCAATCCACCTCCAAGGGAAGCGCCACCAATAAGAGCTGTTCCAATAATAGCCCACCCTATTGGGTGTGAAGCCAATACGGCACCTGCGAGCCAACCACCAATGAAACTTCCGGAAACCGTTCCCGCGATCTGATATCCATCTCGCGCAGTCAGGCTGCCATCAGTAGAATTTGCCAATGTCTCCATTGCAAGGTCTATTTCAACTTCGACTACCTCACCGCCCCATCCCAACGATTTTCCTCGGGTAGCGACAGCAATTCCGACCGTAGCAATCCCCGCAATCCAACCGGGGACATTAGATTCACCTTCTTCGTTTGAATAAGAAGTCACTTAAATTTCACTCGCCTTCAAAAATTAGATCTTCAAGAAACATGTCACTTTTTTCGACTTCGCGAGCGTATAACGCTGACAAAGTGAAAAAGGGCGACAATTGGCAAACAGCAAATGTATACAAGTGCCGGTAGCCCCATCTTTTTGTCGATTGCATCACTAAAATCGAACACAAAATAACCAACCAAAAAGAACCATATCAAAAAAATAATTAGATAGATGTGCGTAGGGGCAGCATCTGAACTTTTTCTACCCTTCTCTTCGTCAGACATTTCAGTCACCATTCTAAGAAATTCGCCGCAATGATCGACGGGCCTAAACAGTTGATAATTTAACCGCTGGATTTCACAAAAGACAAATAGGCTGCGTTTCTCGGTCGCTGCGGAGCATCTATAGCGTTAGCGTTGGTTCTTAACCCGGCAAAGAGTTCTGAGACTATCCACACTAAGCCTTTATGATTTCGCGTGCGAGCCGCTAGTGTCAGCCCTCAGGCTCTTATTAAAAAGCAAGGGCCTGCGCGCGATCGATATCCACAGAGCGAGTAGTGGCCAGACCGGCACCTTGCAAACGCTTATCAGTAATAAAAGAACCCACAATTAATTCGTCAAAACCTATTGCAAAAAAACATCGAATCTAAATAACGAAACCAGCAAACTATTTAACTCTCCGGCACACCGTTGCGTACGACCAAAGCACGCACAGGTTGTCGCTCGCAAGAAAATAGTTAACGAAGCCCTAAAATACCTGAATCATGGTTAACGCGCAGCTGAACGGCGCAGCACAAATTCAAACAAGAGTACCTTTCTGAACGGCCCATGTGAGCAAATCACCCTTTTAAATGCGGACATAAGGCGAGCCATCCGACAACGTCGACGAACGGATGAGGCCCGCCCCTGCCCTTCCTCCCGCGCGCCATCTCCAGCCGCTCGCGCTTTTCAGCAAACATCTCCCGTGCCAGCCGCCCCTCCAGTTTCGTGGTCGCCGTCGCGGTAGACGGTTGCTCAGCAGTTTGAGCAGCATACCTTGGGATGGATCGGTCACCAGTTGATCCAGCACGGTCAGTGCCGCCCCTGACCGAAAGGCCACAGTTTCAAGGGTTTCTGCACGACCAGAAGTGACCCAAGCGGGGAGTTTCGGTAGGATCATCAAGTCGTCAGAGACAGTGGTAGGCTGAAATGTCATGTTCCAACTGGGGTCTGTTCCGGCTCAGTGCAGAATGACACCTTCTCATGAGCGTTCTTGATTTTCTCGACACGACTAGACTACCCGACTCGCGCGGGATGGTCAAAATATGTAGCCTGTGCAGGCGCTGGAGATGGCTGGCCGAACCGAGTGTTATCATGCTCTCATCCGCGGGTTGGGTACCGCCTGACCAAATGCGACGCGGGATTGCCTCTCTCTAAGATCGGATATTCATCCCTCAGTGTCCCGAGGATTTCCCCATCAATGGCCGCCCTCTCCAGCGTACTGCACAGGCAGTCTGAACAGCCCGTTTAGGCCGTGATTGGCGTTTTCCTCGCAATATCCCAGATGAAGCCAGCCAGCTCGCGCGCGATGGCGGCCAAGACGCGCGGTTGCGGTTTTCCGGTGCGACTGAGGTCTCGATATCGCTTGCACAACCTTGTTTGCGCTTTCCAGCCAATGTCTCTTATCTCTTGCGGCAAGTGAGCCGAACGCTTGAGGTATGGATGCCCCTCTTTGGGCGGGTGTCGATACGACCAACCCGCCTCCACCAGCATCGTGCGGGCCAGGGCATTGCCGGTCTTTGTCAACCGTCCGCGTCTGGTTGTGTTTCCACTGGAATGTTCGCTTGGCACCAGTCCCAACCAAGCCATAAGCTGGCGCGGGTCTCGGCAATACGACTTTCTATTTTGCGCTCCGCCGCAACTAAAGCGTCGGCGCAGAGCCGCTCGATGACTGTGACACCGGGCAGGATTGTCTGCGTCCGGCGGCATTCCTCGACAAACCGGCGTGGCAAGTCTTCGTTGGATCGAGCTGTTTCAGCCTCACATTCAAGCCATGCTTTGAGACAGCGGGCACCTTGTCCAGAGAACATCTTGAAGCCGTAAACCTGGCGAAGAGCATGCAGGTGCTGCTGGCGGGTTTGACGACGGGCGGCGTAGGGCAAGATATCGTCACCGGTCACCGCGCATGACACCCTCCGCATAAGACACGTCACTAACGACGTCGCTATGCACGTGTCTTAACGCATCACGCCAAAATTAGGCAGGCGGTGCCAATCGGGCGGTTACTAAATATCAACCGTCAATTACATTGTTTGTTCTACTCTTGTTCCAAATTACGACCAAATATGCAGCTTCGGGCCAGTTAGGCCTGCTTGGCCCGGGCGTGCAAAAACCACGCAGGCTTCGGTTACGCGGACAAATGAGGGGACGCAAATACCGATAAAGGCACGACGGTATCCCATTTCCCGCGAGACACAGTTTGGTCAGCGCTGCGTCTTATATTATATGAACGCCACATCTTCAGGGACTACGTTTTTCATCGAGATGGTTAGGGCCAGTATGTCGCTGAAATATCGATGCGGATACCGGAGTGGCGTTTTCAGATTTCATGCCCGCAGTCCATTTTTTTGACGGCGGTTATATAGGTTATATGTTGCCTTAACCGCCCCATGTCGTGGTCACACTATTCTTCGGACTCTTCCGAACTGGCTTCAGTTTGACCCTACTTGGTCATGTTATTCATGAGACAGAACACCCAGCGAAATTAGATTTCAGATAGTTGCGGGAAGTGCCGCACCGTCATGTGGTCTTACGATTAAGGTGACCATCCCACGAACTAGCTTGCCATCCTACAAATACCGTTACCACTGGCCCACTGTAAACACGCAAGAAATTTCCGGACGAGTCTCAAGAATAACGTTGCCACGACAGTTGGGAACACCGAAATCTCGCGGACTTGTCACCCGTTCTGAGACTTGAAAGCCAATTTCGCCATTTTCTCGATTTCCATCAAAGAGCACATTACTCATTTTACAAATTCAGCCTTCAATTAAGTCAATTTCTTTTGCTATTTCGATCACGCTATTCCGAGGAATAGTAAAAGTTTCTCCATCGAAATTCTCGGAATAAGAATCTCCATTAGGATGGTACTTTAACGAACAACGCCCAAACCCATAGTCGACATAGGACGGAACATCTTGATCTGGTTCGAGCGACGCATGCTTCACCAGCTCTCGCCAATCTGATGACGAGGGAATAAACGGCCAAACGGGATAGGTATCTGCAAATCCTGTCTTCTGAGATTGGTTACTTCGCTCTATTACAGCCTTAACAACGCTATTGTTTTTGGCATTCACATAAAATCGAACATTCATTCCGTCGCTGGTCGCAAACCGCTTCTCAACGCAGGACAGCAAACGTACGTATAGCAATCGATTTAGATTGTGCGACAACCAAAGCCTCACGCCCATAGCTGCTTAGCAATGGGAACTGACAGCTTCATCCCATAATTTCCCCCAAGCTGCTTCATTAGCTCAGCACGCGCCCTAAACACCACACATAATTCAAGGTGCAGCCGTAGAATTTTCAGTGTTTTGTTATAAATCCGGTCGAGCTTCGCCTCGGAAAACGGGATGTCACCGAACAGGCTCTTCTCATACACCCGCCGGGTTACAGCACAGACCTGCTTGCGATGAACTTCCACAGTACGGGTCGTCGCCAAACCTGCACTCTGAAGACGGTCATCTGTAACAAAAACGCCCATAGTCAACTCGTTAAAACCTGTTGCAAAAACATTCAAACCAACTTTCCATCAGGCGTTTATACTTCGCTCTGCACGCACAGAAAGCATGCGCGGAATGTCGCTGGCAAGAAAATAGTTAACAAACCCTTAAATATGTGAAGCATGGTTAACGCGCTGTTGAAAGGCGCGTCTTTGCAGAGCCATTCTGCTTGGCCCGGGCATGCAAGAACCACGCAGGCTTCGGTTACGCGGACAAATGAGGGGACGCAAATACCGATAAGGTACGACGGTATCCCATTTCCCCGCGAGATATAGTCTGGTCAGCGCCGCGTCTTATATCATATGAACGCCACATCTTCAGGGACTACGTTTTTCATCGAGATGGTTAGTGCCGGTATGTCGTTGAAGTATCGATGCGGATACGGGAGTGGCGCTTTCAGATTTCATGCCGCAGTCTATTTTTTGACGGCGGTTATAGAGGTTATATGATACCCAAACCGCCCCACCTTACGTCTTCCTACTACGTCCAATAAGTTTGCATTATCGGACATAAAAGAATACGCTCAGCGACTTGTCAGAAAACCACGAGAAACCGCCCTCAAGTCCAGCAAACGCGCCCTGCCCCAACGAGGACGACGAAAGATATCCTTCTTCCGGTGAGGCTCTAAGCCTCCCCACCTTTGCCGAGGGCCTCGGAGGCCTTGCTGGATCTGGCACGCTTGATCGGCTGGTTGAGACTGCCCGCGACTATGCGAAGCAGGCTGCATCTGAGAACACGCTGAAGGCCTACGCGAAGGATTGGGCACACTTATCTCGCTGGTGCCGAATGAAGCGCATAGACCCTTTGCCCCCCTCGCCCAAAATGATCGGGCTTTATCTTGCGGATCTGGCGGCACCAACTGGCAAGGCACCTGCCCTTTCGGTTTCGACTATAGATCGTCGGCTCTCAGGTCTCAGTTGGAACTACACACAGCGTGGCTTCACCCTAGATCGTAAGAACCGTCACATAGCCACAGTGCTGGCCGGGATCAAACGCAAGCACGCCCGTCCTCCTGTTCAGAAAGAGGCCATCCTTGCCGAGGATATCCTTGATATGATTGCGACCCTTGGATTTGGGCTGAGAGACCTACGAGATCGGGCCATTCTGCTGATTGGATACGCAGGAGGTCTCCGTCGTTCTGAAATCGTCAACCTAGATGTGCACAAGGACGACACGGCCGATAGCGGCGGCTGGATCGAAGTTGAAGAAAAGGGCGCCCTACTCATGCTCAATGCCAAAACTGGCTGGCGCGAAGTCGAAATTGGGCGCGGCTCAAGTGATCAGACTTGTCCTGTGCATGCCTTGGAGCAATGGCTGAATTTCGCTAAGATAGATTTTGGCCCGGTGTTTGTCCGCACATCCCGTGATGGCACGAGTGCGCTTAAGGCGCGGCTCAGTGACAAACACGTCGCCCGCTTGATCAAGCAAACCGTCCTGGACGCCGGCATCCGGTCTGACCTTCCGGAAAAAGAGCGCCTCACGCTGTTCTCGGGTCACTCTCTGCGTGCCGGTCTGGCGAGTTCCGCCGAAGTCGACGAACGCTACGTCCAAAAACAACTGGGCCACGCGTCTGCAGAGATGACACGGCGATATCAGCGGCGAAGGGACCGATTCCGGGTGAATTTGACGAAAGCTGCGGGTCTCTAGTTTTAGCCTAACTGACGCTTCTTTATGGCAAACAGCTTTTTCATCTAATTTTGCAAGACTACCTCCCGACTTCACCCTTGGCTCGGGACGTAGATCGGGTTCACCTCAGAGGGGACCAAAAGTCTTACTTTCCCGCATGTAAGGAGCGCGAAAGTAAGACTGCGATCTCTATTGGGAGCGCCCCCGAAATTCACTAAACGTCGTCTGAGGAGACGCCGCTTGGCTCTTTTCCGCGACAACGGCTTTCCACAGCTTACTTAGTTCAACCGATTCGAGGCCTAGACGTGATTGCTATCAATTGTGGTCATGTGGCTATATCGTACAACATCTTGCGGCAACTCACGGAAACTTTGATAAAGTGTTTTTTTACAATGGGTTAATAGGAATTTGTCGGCATCCATAGCTGAATACAAACGCACTCCATCACTAAAAGGGTCAAAAAATTGTTGCCTGGGGATAAGTTGCGTGTCATGAGTTCAATTGTCGCAAGCTGACGTAAATCACG
>NZ_CP143427.1 GCF_014337925.2 Roseobacter fucihabitans
AAGGGGATTTCTTTGTGTGCGATATTTTTGATGCCGCGCCCAAGGGTGACATGGCCTCAATGGCGCATCCGATCTTCACTCTTTCGACCAAACCCGACACGAAAAAGCGCCGTTACGTAGCCACTGATGGCAAGAGTTATGTCGAGATTCGACCAAACATGATTGGCCTTGCGACCGTTCATGATCGCGATGTGCTGATCTACTGTATCTCTCAGGTAATGGCAGCCCTGAATGACGGAAAACAGGTCCACCGAACTCTCCGGTTCAAGGCGTATGATCTTCTTGTCGCAACTAACCGCCCTGTCGCTGGAACCGGTTATACGGGACTGAAAGCCGCTCTAGAACGCCTTCAAGGCACCCAGATCGAAACGAACATCACCACAGGTGGCGTAGAACAAATCGATGGCTTTAGCCTGATTGATCGCTATCGAATTGTGCGTGAAACCCGCGATGGTCGGATGCTTGATCTTGAAGTTACCCTTTCCGATTGGGTCTTCAATGCGATTGCCGGTGATGATGTCCTGACGCTGAACCGTCGGTACTTTCAGCTCCGTAAGCCTTTGGAGCGTCGCCTATATGAGCTGGCCCGCAAACAATGTGGAACCCAGCCGGAATGGAAATGCGGCCTTGAGAAACTGAAGGACCGCACAGGTTCGACATCCTCGGACAAGGAATTTCGGCGACTCGTGAAGGCGATTTGCAAAGCTGACGAGGAACACAATCACATGCCAGATTATTCTTTCAGAATGGAAGCCGACATCTTGACGGTCATACCCAAACCCGAATTTCTAGAGAACTACACAACCAAGCCTCAACAGGATCGGTTAACTGGTGGTTACATACTTCCCCTCTCGCCGGATACGCTCGAAAGGGCGCGAGAGCTTGCCCCTACATGGGACATAAATGTCCTTGTTGGTGAATGGCGAGCTTACTCCGCAAAGCGGAAAGACCCCCCGAAAAGCCCGGATGCTGCTTTCCTTGGGTTCTGCAAAAGCTGGTACAAAAGACGCGGCAGAGCATAAACCACATACCCACATTTGTACCTTAGATGTTTTGTGGGTTCCCACATAACTTTAATTTTAGTAGTGTGTCGAAATGATCATCTCTTTTCTCAACCAAAAAGGCGGCGTGGGCAAAACAACGCTGTCAATAAATGTAGCCGCTTGGCTGGCCTCCCAAGGCCGCAAAGTCCTGCTTGTGGATGCAGACAAGCAAGGTTCCGCCACGACTTGGGCCAGCCTGCGCGACGAGACCCCGTTTCAGGTAATCTCGATGGCACGAGAAAACCTTGCGAAAGACGTTATGCGTTTAGCAGCCGACTTTGCCGCAACCGTGATAGACGGCCCCCCACATGCCGAAGGTATTGCGAGGGCCTGCATCATTGCTTCAGATTTTGTCGCGTTACCAATCGAACCTTCGGGCCTTTCTACATGGGCGTCGGACCTGACAGTAAGACAGGTTCAAGAGGCACAAGCCTATAAAGAAACCCTCAAATGTGGGTTTGTGGTTTCCCGTAAGATAGGCAATACGGTCCTAGGCCGTGAAATACGCACTATGGCTGCTGATGCAGGTATCCAGCTCCTTGATGCCGAAGTCGAGCAACGAGTAGCCTACGCGGAGAGTCTGACAATGGGAAAAACCATATTCGAATGGTCACCAACTGGGACGGCTGCCAAGGAGATAATGACCTTAACCGACGAGATTATCCGACATGTCTAAGAAGACTTTTGCGGCAGCGCCGAAACCCAAGCAACTCGCGCCTGAACAAATAGACGCCTATGTCCATGGCGGGGCAGGGCACGACACAAGTTCTTCGAGTGAACCGGCGGTGGAGAAGCCCAAGGTTGGGCCTATGAAAAGGCTCAGTATCGATGTCCCAGAAGAAACGCATCGTCGGTTTAAAGTTGCCTGTGCCGCTTCTGGTCGAAAGATGGCCGTAGAATTGACGGCATTTATTGAGCGCCACACCAAAGAATTAGAACAGGAAACCAACAAATGATGTTTACCACAAAAGTGGGTATGTGGGTTTCTAAACTCTTGCCATCACATAGTTCGTATAATCAAAAAGGTCGCAGGCAACCTTCACGCCGAAGGGCAGGGACAGTATGAACTTCAAAGAATTTGAGACGCCGGAAAAACTACGTGGCGGATATTATACACCTCATGACCTAGCAACTTTCCTAGTTCGCTGGATAGAAAATGCCTCTCCGTCTCGGGTGCTTGAACCAAGCTGTGGTGATGGTGTCTTTTTGGATGCTCTGGGGCAGCGTAGCTTTTCTAAACCAGTCCTCGGCTTTGAGCTGGATGAAGTGGAAGCCAAAAAGTCGAAGGATCGCGCTGCGTCGGTTGGTCTATCGAACGTAGATATTCAGGCTACAGATTTCTTGGGATGGGCGCTCAAAGCAATGGATAGCAAGTCCGAACGCTTTGATGCTGTCATCGGCAACCCACCCTTTATCCGCTATCAATACCTGCCTCCACTATTTCAGGGTAGAGCGCAGGCCATCTTTGAGAAACTAGGGTGTAAGTTCACCAAACACACGAACGCCTGGGTGTCCTTCATCCTCGCTAGCTTTGAGCTTCTTCGCCCCGGTGGGCGCCTAGCAATGGTTGTACCAGCTGAAATCATTCATGTTATGCACGCTCAGTCTTTGCGCTCCTATCTCGGTGAGAACGCTAGAAGGCTTGTCGTCGTAGACCCCGAAGAACTTTGGTTCGAAGGAACCCTTCAAGGCGCTGTGTTGCTAATGGCGGAAAAGAAGCGTCGCAAGAGTGACTATGCCGAAGGACTTGGTATCTACCCAGTGCGCGGACGCGACTTTTTGAAACTCGACCCAGAAGAGGTGTTCAACGGAACCGCCCCGATTAACGGCAAGACCGTCGAAGGCAAATGGACCCGCGCTCTGCTTACCCCTTCAACACGCGACCTTCTGGATGAATTAATCGAGGCTAAAGTTGCACACCGTTTCGATGATATCGCGCAAGTGGATGTTGGAATTGTCACTGGTGCGAATAAATTCTTTCTAGTCCACGATGAAACCGTAGCGCGGTTCAAACTGGAAAAGTGGGCGCATCCAATGTTTGGCCGAAGTGAGCATTGCCCTGGTGTTGTTTACGATGAAGATCAGCACCAAGCGAATGCTCTCAAGGGCAAACCCACGAACTTCATCTGGTTCCAAGACACGGGTGTCGAGAAGACAGCTGCTGGCCGAAGATATATCCAACAAGGGGAGGCAGAAGACCTTCATACACGGTACAAGTGCCGTATCAGAAAAGTCTGGTATTCTGTCCCTTCAGTCTACTCGACAGAGGTAGGAATGCTCAAAAGGAGCCACGACACACCACGCCTAATCCTCAATAAAATAGGGGCGTATACGACTGACACCTCCTATCGCATTCGTGCTAAAGAAGGGACAGCTGATCAGCTCGTCTATGGGTTTTTAAACGGCCTCACCGCACTGAGCGCAGAGCTGGAAGGCAGGCACTATGGCGGCGGTGTTCTTGAGCTTGTTCCCTCAGAAATAGAAAAACTGCTCCTGCCGCCGCCCTCAAGAATAAAGCCTCGCGTTGCTGAACTAGATAAGGCTGTACGAACTATGTCGATGGACGACGTTCTGGCACTTCAGACCAAACGAGTTCTAGGCGACATGGGGTTATCCAAGAAAGATCAAGGTGAGCTTTTGTCAGGATGGAATCGTCTCCGTAACAGACGCCACCGTGTATCCTCAGAGGCCGCTTAATCAATCTCAAGAACAAAGAGACCCGCTTGCTCATCATCACGGTAAAGGAACATCGTGCGATCAAGTAGGTCTTCGAGCGCGACTAGTGGCTTTACGTCGCCCCAATGTAGCTGGGTCAAACTATTGTTCTGCTTATATGCCGGGCTGTCAGTTCGGCTGTCATGCGTAAGCGACATTTCAAAGACGCCGTAGTTCACGTCTTTGATGATGATGCGAAACTTAGCTTTTGCTCTTTCCAGGTGTTCCTTGCCAGCTGCATCGTCATGCTTCCAACCTAAAGCTCCGAACACGTCTTCGCGGAAGTAGTGTCTTTGGTCGATGTCGGTCGTTTGCCCTTTTGTAAAGAACATCGAGCCAGTGGCATTTGTGCCGTCCGCAGTTGGGATGTTCAACGGCCTGCGTGTTAGAGGATTACTTTCCCAAACAAGGTCCAGTTGATCTGCCGCCGGCGCTCCGGGTACTGCCGCCTCGGCAACTTTCGGCGCTTGAGCTTCGCCAAGTGGATCGGCTGGAAGGATCGGCTCAACGACTCCATCGATCGGAGCGATCGCCGTGAATTTCAGTTTCTTTTTATCCAGTTTCATCTGAGGCACCGCATCAAGTTTACGGTCGCCGGATGATCCGCTTGGCGATGGGGCAGGCTTCACGCTTTCATCAATCAACCGGCCTGCTGCTAAGAGCGCTTTGATCTCCTCCAATATGGTGATTTCCACCACATGAGCAGGGAAATCAGCAATCATGCTGTCAATCTTGCTTTCCAGATCAGCGACTAGAGCGGCCTCGTCGGCCACACCTAAATCAGCGACAACTTTAAGGCTCGCCTCGATGTTTGAGTTGAGACCACCGACGGTTAGGTTTGCACTTCCAAGAACAAGCCGTGCTTCTTGCTCATTCTTGCCCAAGTATATTTTTGGGTGAAATACGATCCCTCTAGAGCCTGTATCCACAGCGTAAGTTTTGCAGCCACATTCAACACATGCGAGCAAGCCTTGTGCCGACGTGATGCCATTTCGTATTCCCGTCAAAATGGTTGTCTTATCTGCGACCGGCTCCAAGATATCTTTAAGAAGACCAAAACCACGCTGGGTCAAAAACGCGTAAGCGTCCGGTCTGACCGCCCTATGAGGCAGTTTTCCATGGCAGCAGGTCATCGACGCGGTTGATTTTGTAGTCTGGGATGCGTGCCAAGGTGTCGGCCAGCCAAGCCTGCGGATCGATGCGGTTCAGTTTGGCCGTTTCGATCAAGGTGTAGGCGATGGCGGCAGCGCGGCCGCCGGTTTGTGATCCAACGAACAGGTAGTTTTTGCGCCCGATTGCAACAGACCGCATGGCCCGTTCGGCGGTGTTGTTGTCCAACTCCAGGATGCCGTGGTCGAGATATGGCCGGAGCCGCGCCATGCGCGTCAGAGCGTAGCGGATCGCACCCGCAAGCGGCGATTTGCCAGAGATACTTGGGAGTTGGGTGTGTAGCCAGACTTCCAGATCATCGAAGATCGGTTTTGCATGCGCCTGTCGGAGACCGGCGCGTCGATCTGGTGGTGACCCGCGTGCCTCTTTCTCGACCGCGTAGAGCTGCGCGATGCGCTGGATGGCCTCATTGGCGATGGCAGAGCCTTGGGCGCGATGAACATCTACGAACTTGCGTCTGACATGCGCCATACAGGCGACCTCGTGGATGTCGCCGGAACGATAGAGATCTTCGAACCCGGCATAGCCGTCCGCGTGCATCCAGCCCCGATATTTTGCGAGATGATCCTTGGGGTGCTGCCCTTTGCGATCCGGCGAGAACTGATACCAACTGGCGGGAGGGGCATCGCCGCCCCAGGGCCGTTCATCTCGACCGTAAGCCCACAAACGCGCTGTCGCTGTTTTGCCAGTGCCGGGGGCCAACATCTTTACCGGCGTGTCGTCTGCAAAGATAGCCTGTCCAGCCAACACATGCCGCCCGATGGCATCAGCCAGTGGTTCCAACAGAGCTGTGGATTTGCCAACCCAGTCGGCCAGCGTTGAACGGTCAATGTCGATCCCGTCGCGCTCGAAGATGCCGCTTTGGCGATACAGCGGCAGGTGGTCAGCGTATTTGTTGACCAGAACATGGGCCAGCAGGCCCGGGCCGGGACGGCCCCGTTCGATTGGGCGCGAAGGTAACGCTGCTTGTGTGAAGGCCTCACAGCCAGAACATGCAAAGCGTGGACGCACAATGCGGTTCACGATGAAGCGTCCAGGAACATACTCAAGCTCTTCGGTCACATCCTCGCCCAGACGGCGCAAGCCACCACCGCACTGAGCGCAATCATCATCACCGGTGGTCAGCTCAACTTCCATGCGCGGGATGTGATCGGGGATCGGGCGGCGTTTTGGTTTGTCTCTTGGCTCCTCATCGGGAAGGCGTAGCTTCACGGTCATCTTGGCAACCGCGATCTCGCTTGTTTCCAAGGCCAGTTGTAGTTGTTCAATGCTTTCTGATGACGACCCAAAGCGGCATTGGCGTTGACCGGCCAATTGATGCCGCAACTTCTCGATCAAAACAGCCTGCGACCTCACCTCGGCCAGCAAAATCGCCGTGAACTGCCTGAGTTCATCAGGGTCTTTCGGCAGTGATTTATCGACGTCCAGCATGGCCAGACTATAGCAAAACAACGATCCGGCGGGAATCCCACACGCGCATTTATCCTGCCTTGAGCGGTGTCCAGCTGCGTTGTGGTAAACGCCAATCGATCCCTTCGAGCAGCATCGCCAACTGGGCCGCGGTCAGAGCGATCTTGCCCTCTTTCGCCGACGGCCAAACAAACCGACCTTTCTCCAGGCGCTTGCTGAACAGACATGCACCTTGCCCGTCCCACCAGATAATCTTGATCAGATCACCTCGCCGTCCACGAAAGACAAACAGATGCCCGGTAAACGGATCTTGCTTCAATGTCTGTTCAGCCTGCGCAGCCAACGTCGTGAACCCACGACGCATGTCGGTCACACCGGCAGCCAGCCAGACGCGCGTGTTCGCCGGGACAGGGATCATGCAGAAAGACCTCGGATGAGCCGAGCCAATGCTTCGGGATCGTAGCTACCGACAATCCTCAGCTGATGACCGCCCGCGATGTCGATCTCAATCGCGCTATGGCCGGATGTGGCATTTGCCGCAAGCGCGGGAACCGGTTCTTCAGCACCTGGCCGGTCAACAATCTCCACAGGCAGAAAACATGGCGCTTCACCAACCTCGTCTTCGATGATCTCCGGATCAGGTGCAAACTTGGGATCACGTAGCCATTTGTGGATCAGGTTGGTGTTCATCGCGTACCGCCGCGCGACCTGCGCTACCGATACCCCCGGCGCACATGTTTGCGCACAGATCGACACCTTCTCCTCATCAGACCAAAACCGCTTCTTTTGACCCTTCTTACCCGCCATATCTGCCCTCAAGATGTCCACTATCGTTAGTGGACACTATCAACCCACTCTATGAGGCGTCAGAGCAGCGTGGCCGCACGCTTACAAAAACGCAACGCTAATTACGATCCTAGAAACATTCTCGATAGATATTACATCCCGAATTTCATCAAGATGACTATCCCCGGTTATGCCCTGTAAAATGAATTTTTTTGTCATTGCACCCACTCGATTCGACTCTCCCACCTTACAAGCGTCGGCGCAGGAGTCCCATCTTAGTGCAAAACAGGAAGTTCAGTTCGTCGGCGAATTCAACATCTTACAGCCTAGCCACGAGCGTCGATTGATCACGCGCGCCGCACCGTCCGCTCGCTGACCTTAAACAATCGTGCAATCTCTGTGGCTGGCCGGTGTTCTTCGTCCCTCATGCGGCACACCTCGGCCTTCTGGGCAGTTGTGAGGGCAGGGGGCCTGCCACCAATCCGGCCACGCTTACGAGCTGATGCAAGCCCTTCCTTTGTTCGCTCTGAAATGCGCTCTCGCTCAAACTGGGCGATGGATGCAAAAACATGAAAAACGAGCCGACCTGCCGGCGTGGTCGTGTCGATGTCCTCGGCGAGGGATCGGAAACCGGCACCGCATTCGGCGATGGTCTCCACAATCTCTAGTAGGTCTTTCAGAGACCGGGCTAACCGGTCGTATTTTGTAACGGTCACAACGTCGCCATTACGAAGCTGCTCCAGCATCCTGTCCAGTTCAGGCCGTTCACGCTTCGATCCGCTGATCTTGTCAGCAAACAACTTGCCTGCTCCAGCCGCTTTCAGCGCGTCGGTTTGGGCGTCGAGGTTCTGGCCGTCAGTGCTGACGCGGGCATATCCGATAATCATAATTCACTGTGACAAAAACCTGTCAAAACCGCAAAGGTTTTGCCGGGGGTTTTTTGTCATAGCTAAGCGATTGGTTTTCCGTGGAGCAGGGCGAACCGGCACAAAGGACCGTTTAGGCACAGATAAAATGAGCAAACATTTCTAATGTTGAGATTAAGGGCGCGACTTTTGTCGCGCCCTTAAAGAAAATCATACTTGTTTAAGGCAGTGCGCCTCAGCAAAGATACTCGCCTAGGCAGAAACTACCGTCACCGCTATCAAAGGGCTCCCGCTTATAAGGATGGTTAGTTGATATAGAAATTGGCACATTGCTAGCGTTAGAAGTCGATGGCACATTCGCTCCATATAAAGCCTCAGCTTCAACCAAGTTCATTATACGGGACGCGCCCTCGACCAATTCGTTTACAACCCCAAGATACTGACCAACCAGTTCCGTCGAGTAAGATACATCAACTTCGCTGTTCATTATCCCAGCAGTGGAAAGTGGGATAGAACAGTACTTCATTACGAATGCAGCATCCTCTGTTTTTAGACTTGAGGTGGTTCTGACCCCCAAGAAAATCGAGTCGGATGGCATTCGGTTGTCTTCTACAACAACAATTTTGACGTTACTTAAATCTGCTTTGATCGAGCGTTCTCCAAGAACGCCTTGTAGAGCACGATAACAAGCGAGCAGCTTCTGCAAGGATCCAACGGAACCGTCACCTTCAGGTACAATATGCATGATCTCTGACAATCTGGTAGAACCTGAGACTCGGGAAACCCAGCTTGAAACGTTTTCAAGGCTTACTTCGAACGCTAAATCACCTTGGGCAGTCCTAGTGGTACGCACTTCACTACTGCAACGGCCGCCAACTGAGATAAACGAAGAATTCGCTGCAAAGCCAGACCATGCACTGGAGTTATTGGGCCTACGATAGAAGACTTTACCAGCGTTGACTATCACGTGGTTGATCTTATCACTCGTCTCATCCTGACTTTGAAGGACTTCGCGCATATCGTTCCGAAAAGCTTTGCTGAGACTACGAAACTCGCTGATCCTCTCTTCTTCCTTTTGGTCCCGAACAGTTTCACGCTTTGCAAGAGCAAGTAACGTCAATCCCATGGTGGCGCTCAAAAATGCAGTACAAACAGATAGTAATAAGATCAGAGATAATGGATCACCACTAACCAGTCCTTGAGAAAGACCAGTCATCCCATTGCCAATGACTACAGCAAGTACCCCAATGGGAGTGGCCACAGCCAATATAGTGTTACCGATCAAATAGGGTTGTGACACAACAGATAGCCATCCACGAGAGCGGCTCTCATTTGACTGGGCGGGATGCTCACTATCAGCCACCTTCGCTCCATGCGCACCCCGCGCCATGGAGCGATCTACTGTCGCACTGTTAGAAACAGTTGTTTGATTTTCAGCTAAAGTCATTTCGTCCTCCATAGTTATATCACAAGCTTGCGATGAAACTGTGATCTCATTCAACCCATTGAAAATATTTTATTATTTATCATTTTTGGACATTCATTACCCGACAGAACAAAGGACGACCAAACTGCAATAGATCGTGCCCACTTGCGTTTTTTGTGCGACTTGTACCAAATGTTAGAAAATGTACGTTGGGGGTGGAGTGATTTCTACGATAGCAAGCTACTCCGGCAAGCGCTTGTGCTTGGCGGCTAGAATCGTTGCTGAGTTTCGTAAGAACCGGTCGCGAGATAACGCAACAAAATTTAAGGAAATCGTTGAAGAGGCCGCCTTAAAGGTTGGAATTGACGTGGAGGCTTCCGCCTTTGCGCGCAAATTCCTTACAAGGTCCCCGACAACTTCTACAGAAGGTGAGGAAAGAATCCTGCGGCAGATATGTCTTGACGGAACAGCACTTTGGCAAGATCTCGCTGATAACTGGAATTATGTAGACGAAGAAATAAAAAGAAGATTGAGAGGAACTAAGAACACAAGCATTGGTGAGGATGCCGATGAAGACCAAAGGCCTAAGTGGCTCATGTTGACTTCATTTGAGGAGCCCAGTGCTAGCCGAGATGATACGCATGAAGTCTCTTTAGCATCAAAGATTGCTGGCTCGCGTCGGCGGATCGTCCAAATCCCACCTGATAGTGAATCGCAAGCGGACCTTTTTGCAATTAGCGGTAGATATTATATCCTAAGATATCTTTTTAGTACGGACGAATTTGTCGTTTCTGGCATGAGGATTGAAGAGCCATACGATAATGCAACACCTGCAGAGTTTTCAACGAAAGGCGGTGAAACGGAAAAAGAGCGGGAATTCAGCGCGGTAGAAGGCCTAGCCTTTTTACTGGATGGTGGGCGCGGAGAATTGATGACTGTTGGCCGGAGTAAAAAGACCCTCAACGTCAGAACAGCTATTCTAAGTCCATGTAGAAAGCCCGAACCCAGAACAAGTTTGGGTGAATCAAGCAGGTTTTTATCGCTCCACAATATGGACTTGCGAGGCTTGCGCCTTTCAACGGGCTCGCATCTTACAACCCAAGTAGCCTATAGAGTCTGGTGTTGTAAGCTCATCGACGATGTTGAAACGCAATATGATCCGACATATTTACAGACATTCACCAGAGATGATTTTAAAAAGACTTTCGAGCCAATCATTGATGGGTTTCAAGTTGTTTTCGATTGGATAATCGAGAAAGAAACTCTTTCTACTGAACCGTACAAAGTCGCACGAAAGAGATAGATCAAAGGATCATTCAAAGACTGAGGCCCCGGTCACGGTCTACGACCCAGTCGATCTCGCGTTCGTTTTCAACCTCCCGGTCCTTTGGTCTTGCCACGTTTTAGTTCCGGTCTCTTTCGAGCAATGTTTGCTATGAAGGAGATAGAGAATGGCACCGAGATACACAGACGAGTTTCGTCTTGATGCAGTACGCATCGCAACGACCAGTGGGCTGACACGACCGCAAGCGGCAGCGGATTTAGGAGTTGGGCTTTCGACGTTGAACAAGTGGGTTCAAAAGCATCAGCATGACAACCTGATGTCGGGTCCTCACGAGGATGTCGAGAAAGAGAACGAACGCCTTCGCAAGGAAGTTCGGTTGCTTCGCGAGGAGAGGGAAGTGTTAAAAAAAGCGGCAATCTTCTTTGCAGGCCAAAGTCGGTGAGGTTCGCCTTTATCGACGCCTGGAAAGAAGAATGGCCTGTCGAATTTCTTTGCCGCGTCATGCAGGTTACGTCGCGAGGATTTCGCGCGTGGCGAAGCCGCCCGATGAGCCAGCGACAGCGCGACGATATGGTGATCCTGGCGCATATCCGCGAACAGCACCGCTTAAGCCTGCAAAGCTATGGCGGGCCTCGCATGACCGAAGAACTGCAAGAACTGGGTCTGCAAGTTGGGCACCGGCGCGTGGGCCGCTTAATGCGGGAGAATAGCATCAAAATCATCAGGACCCAGAAATACAAGGTTACGACCGACAGCAATCATGCGTTTAACATCGCCCCTAACTTGCTGGGCCAGGACTTCTTTGCAGATGGTCCAAACCAAAAGTGGGCCGATGACATTTCCTACATCTGGACCAGTGAGGGCTGGTTGTATCTGGCAGTGATCCTTGATTTGTATTCCCGTCGTGTCATCGGTTGGGCGGTTAGCAATCGTATGAAGCGGGATCTGGCGATCCGAGCATTGGATATGGCTGTGGCACTGCGGCAACCGCCGAAGGGCTGCATGCATCATACGGATCGCGGGTCGCAATATTGTTCAGGCGACTATCAGAAACGGCTGTCTAAACACGGCTTCCAAGTTTCGATGAGCGGTAAGGGAAACTGCTACGACAATTCCATGGTTGAAACGTTCTTCAAATCACTCAAGGCAGAGCTGATTTGGCGCAACCGCTGGGAAACCAGGCGTAAAGCCGAAGGGGCGATTTTCCAGTATATCAATGGGTTCTACAATCCACGACGGCGGCACTCGTCATTAGGTGGCAAAAGCCCCTTGGCCTTCGAACGAAAGGCTGCCTAAATGAGTTGAGAGACCGGAACGCAACCGCGACAAGACCAGCATCTTTTGCTTCTTCCGAAAGCCTATAAGTCCCCATTTTTTTGCAATTCCGTCTTCGACTGTTCGAGAATCTGGTCAGGAGTCATGTCGGTGAAACCGCGCTTTTCTGCACGGATAAGTTTCGCTCTAATATCTTCCACACCATTCTCGATCTCACGGGCGCGTCGTAGGGCGTCGTTGACAGCTTCGGTCTGGGTTTTGAACTCCCCACTATCAACGCGGGCTTGCAACCAAGCATGGTTGGGTTCGCTGATCGTGATCGTTTGCCTCGGCATAACGCCCTCCTATATTTTGGTGCACTTATACACCAAAATAGACCACCTTGCACGTAATATTTACCACTGACGTCAGGGGTTAGACTTTGTTCCGCGCATCATAGAGAAGCACTAGGAATATGAACCTAATAACTTGTAATACTTTTTGTATTACACTATATTCTTGAGGCTGAAGATGAACTTTGAATGGGACGCTGACAAGGCGCAGAGCAACTTTGAGAAACACGGTGTTAGGTTTGAAATCGCATCAGGGGTGTTTGTCGATCCAGATCGTATCACTGCCGTGGATGATCGGTTCGACTACGGTGAGAAGCGTCTTGTGACACTAGGGCGGACATCAGAGGGCATCTTGGTGGCTGTGACCACAGAACGGGACGAAGGGCGCAGCATGCGGCTTATATCGGCTCGTAAGGCCAACAGACGGGAAAGGAATACTTATGACGACCGTTAAACATACACTCGATCCAAAGAACCCGCCCAAAATGAGCGCAGAAGAGCGTGCCCGCTTTGACGCGATCCGCGAGGAAGACATCGATTACAGCGACATTCCCGAGCTGGATGCGGACTTTTGGGCGACGGCTGAGATCAAGACACCCGCGAAAAAGCCCGTTGTGGCGTTACGTGTGGATGAAGATACCATTGATTATTTCAAAGGTAGCGATCCGAAGGGCTATACCGCTCGAATGGCCGCTGTTTTGCGTGCCTATGTTGATGCGCATCAGCCAAAGTAGGGCAGGGGCGGGATTTAACGTAAAAGGGCTTATGCGTTTTTCACGCGTCAGTAGTTTCCATCCCAAGGCTGGTCGATTAAAGTTATGTCTATTCGACGAATTTAAGGCATTGAAGGATAAAAATCTTGGCTGATTCTGGCTTGAGGCACCTACTTCCCAACAGGTACAGCTGAAGGCGAAAAAGACATTTTGGATAGGGTTTTTGTATACGCCGATGAATTTGAACAGGTAATTTCTCCACCCAACAACAGCCCTCATATTCTGGTCGGCTCCAAGGGAAGCGGAAAAACCGCCGTTCTGGCATTTTCATTAGACCTTCTTGAAAAACAAGGGATTCCGGCGATTATTCTTTCCCCCATGGACGTCGAGGTGAAAGGCCTAGGATCAAACACGTCTACCGGCGACATGGCGCGATCATTCTATATGGCTTTGCTGGATAGCATAATAACAAAGCTGTCGCTGACGAACTCGGGACTTTTCAACAAAGACTATGCCACGTTATACAGTGACGCCTTAGAGCGAAATTTGAGGGGGCCGGACTTACTGTCAAAATTTGGTGGGTTTATCTCTGAGATAGCCAAGCCTTTGGTTGGTTTAGATGGAAGTGCAGCGTATTCCAATTTATCACACTCAACGCAGGAAGCGGTCCAACGGGCTGTGTCAAACATTGTAGGTAAAAATTCATTTTACCTTTTCATTGATGATACGGATCAATTTGCAGACCCTAACAAACCCGGCCACCTAAACAGGGTCTGGGCTCTTCTCCTTGCCGCACGTAGATTGTCTTACGATTTCAAGCACTTAAGAGTAGTTGTCACTTTACGTTCAGAGGTCTGGGACCGTCTTCAACGTGATGACCATGGCCAACGTGATCAGACTGATCACTTCCGGCCATTGTTGGTTCAAATGAAGTCCAGTAGGGAGCAAGTGGGACGTATATTGGATCGTAGGTTAGCGCTTGCTGCTGCAGATGCCAAAGCAACAGAGGAATCGTACCAGTTCTTCTTTGAAGGGTCTGATGCAAGACCACCGATGAGCGAAAGGCGGAGGTCGTGGAGAGACCTCATAGTTGTTCGAACTCGCGAACGGCCAAGGGATGCCATTCAGTTGGTTAACGAATTGGCAAAATCCGCATCTAGGAACGGTCTCTTCAAAGTAACGGAAGGGGTGTTTCACTCTGTGATGCCATCTTTCTCAAGGGCAATTTCGGAGCAGTATGGGGAAGAAGTCCGAGCTGAATTCTCAGAAGCACTGGATTATTTGAAATCATTTTCTGAATTAGAAGGGGATGAGGGCCAATTTATTTCGTCAGCAGACTTGATCAAAGAGCACTTACAACGAATTTTTGGTAGATATGGTCTAACGATAAATGGTGTACGCCAATCGCAATCTGAAAGCTCCGTCTTCATTATATGGCAGTTTCTGTACGCGTCTGGAGTTTTGAATGCTCGCGCCTCTGACGCCAGCCAGAAAGACGGATATAGACATCTTCAAGCATCAGACGATCCATTTCTGGTATCGAAGCGGCGATGGAATGAAATGCAGCGTTACCTTTGGGAAGTTGATCCAGTTTATCGAGATTACCTTTTCATCCTAAAGGCAGAAAGAGAGACAACAACGGGCCTGCCCACCCGCGAGAAGCTCAAGTCAACCAGGCGTCGACGTAAGTAGGCAGCTTACACGGCGTAGTGTCATGGTGCGCATATCATAAATCATCTACCGCTCGCAGACGGTCAACAAGATCAACGGACTAGGACGGTGCAAAATTCTGGTGCAGATCGTGAGTTCCGCTTAACCGGTTAGTTGAAAAAGTTAAAAATATGATGAGCAGATTATTTTGATGATTGGATATCCTATTGTAGGCGCCTTCATAGAACGCGCTATAATTTATTTTTTCGTACCTCCTCGGCGTAATGGAGAGTAAAATGCCTGCCAATATAGATTTAACTGAGGACGACCAAGAACGATGGGGACAAGTCCCATCGATTGAGGTACTTGCTCGCAACCCATCGAGCCATGAAGCGATACGAATTAATGTCGATGTAGACCTGAACTCTTTTTTTGGGTGTTATGCTCAGTTTGGCCAAGAGGCGATCAAGAAAATCGATTGGGGTGAAAGCCGTAGGAGGGAGGCCATGGTAGAAGGGCAGACGGTAAGTTGGTTGGAATGTGAAGTAGAAATATTCTGCGGCGGAGTAATGCTTAGAGGACGAGTGGAGCGCATTGCCGATGCCATGCGAACAGCCGGAATCTCGGAAGCGGGACTTCAACCGATTGCGGCAACGACCATCGCGCGCGGATACTTGCCACGTTTCGAGGAGAACAGCGGCCAGAATAACGGCCAGCCATCAGCGTCGCTGGTCTGGAAGATGTTTGGGTTGGAACCAGCGGAACGGTCAGCGCTTGCTGCAGCCTTTCCTTTGGAGGCTGATGGACTAAGCCGGGGGCAAGGTCGAGGAGATCGCACGCGCCTGGCCAGAGAGCGAAAACATCCAGACAGAGCGCGCACAGGCCTGGCGCAATGTCACCTTTGCGCATAACGATGATCGCGCTCAAGCGCTGCGCTACGCGGGCAAGGTCGAGGAGATCGCGCGCGCCTGGCCAGAGAGCGAAAACACCCAGAGAGAGCGCGCAGAGGCCTGGAGCAGTGCCAAGCCTACCTAGTGTTTTACGCCTGACTTCAGTTAGTTGTTATCGACTGCAGCAACAGCCACTTAACACAATGAGCCATTCTGTTAAACGCAGCCGCCTCCGTCAACGTGGATAAAGCGCATATGGGTGTGTTTTACGCTTCGTGGTTTAACGGTTCTCGGGTAAACTGTTAAATATGAGCGATATGGCCCTTTATGACACACGCGGACACCGCCTATATTTGAACGCGGAAGAACGCGATGCCGTTATGGCGCAAGCCCGCAAGCGATCAGCCCGGGATCGCACCCTCATCGAGACGCTGCATTTCACCGGATGCCGTCCCTCCGAACTGATCGAGATCACGCCCGCACGGATTGATCTCTCTGGCGGGACTGTCACGATCCGATCTTTGAAGAAGCGCAAAGACGCCAAGGGCAGCGCCAAGATCGTCTACAGAGCGGTGCCGGTGCCGCCGCTCTATCTCGCACCCTCAACACCGCCCATGGCATCAGAGGGGCCCAGAAATCAAAGAAACGGGCCGATGCGCCAATCTGGGACGTGTCGCGCGTTCGGGTTTGGCAGATCGTCAAAGACGTCATGACAGAGGCGGGCGTTCCAGATGCCCCACACCGCAGCCCCAAGGGTTTGCGACATGGCTTCGGTATCAATGCCGTGGTGTCTGGTGTGCCGCTGCACATGCTACAAAAATGGATGGGGCATGCCCAGCTCAGCACCACGGCGATCTACGCCGATGCCGTGGGCAAAGAAGAGCAGGATATTGCGGCTAGAATGTGGGGATATTGAAACGTGCTGGAATTATTAAAACTCTTCCCAGCCTGAATTGATCGATGCACTACCCACAGCAACAGACTTAAGTATCGGCTGTTTGGCGGATATTTCGCGAGGCTCTCTCGTCATTGGAACCACGGTCGCACCGTTGTTTGCCGCCGCAATTCCCGATACACCCCGGAATTGTCCCAATGCTGCAGCCAGCGATTTGGCATCTTCGCTTAGTGACACACTGGAGGCCGTCATTTCTTCAAGCGCGGCCGCATTTGTTTGGGTTGTCGTATCGATGGTTCGTATAGCGGTATTGACTTCATCAATGCCCATGGCTTGCTGTTCGACGGCAGTGGTTATTTCGGAGATCTGTCCGGATGCAACCTCAACTTCGCTGACGATACTTTCCAGGGCCTGCCGCGACAAGCCAACTTTTTCGACACTAACCTCAACGCTGCGGTTGTTCTGCTCGATGACCTGGCCGATTTCCTGCACAGCTTCTTGGGACCGCTGCGCAAGCGCGCGGACTTCTGAAGCAACCACCGAAAACCCTCGGCCAGCTTCGCCTGCGCGCGCCGCTTCGACACCAGCATTCAAAGCCAGAAGATTAATCTGAAACGCAATATCTTCGATCACTTTGACGACGCTATTGATCTGCCCTGACGCTTCCGTCATTTCATTGATCGACGCCTCGGTCTCGTTGGAGACTTCGCGGGTTTTGGCAGCACTCTCTTTGACCTTCTGCGTTGCCTCATTAGCGGCCTTGGCATTTTCCACGACCTGACGGATACTGGCTGAAATCTGTTCTATTGCTGCTGAGGTTTCCTCGACTGCTGCTGCATTGTCCTCGGATCGCTTTGCCATGTTGTGCGATGACGATTCCAACTCAGACGATGTGCCCGAAACATTCTGGCCACTCTGCATGATCTGCGCCATGGTCTGTGAAAGAGTTGTCAGCGACAGATTGAAGTCATCCTTTAGCCGCAGGAAGGCCCCCTGACGGTCCCCATCTATCCGCGTGCCAAGGTTGCCCTGTGACAACTCGCCAATACACACGACGATATCCTCGATATTCGTTTCGGTGCTTTCGGCAATCTGATTGATGCCTGCGCATAGCTCACCAAAAATTCCCTCCTTGCCAGCCATATCAAGCCGTTGGGAGAAATCTCCCAAGGCACAGGCGTCAACAACCTTGGAAATCTGCGCGATAATTTCGCGCTCCTGCTCGATTTTTGCCTCTTGCTCACGCCGCTTGAGTTCCTCGGCCTCCACTCTTTCATCTCGGGCGCGCTGTTCAACTTCTTCAACTTCCCTACGTGCTTGCTCACGCCTCTCTTGCTCGGCTTTTTCCTTTTCCAAGATTGCTGCATGAAAGCCTTCGAACGCCGTCGCTACTTCGGCCACTTCAACGTATTGGTTCTTGAGGATATCCATTTTGGCAGTGCCATCTGCCAACCCGTCGATGACTTCAACCGTTTCCTGCCAGGGCTTGGCAACGCGCCGTGCGATTCTGGTCGCCCACATAAAGAAAAAAATGGCGGTGATAAGCACGGCAAAGATCGATCCGACCAGAACGATGTTCGTTACGTTGGTGGCAGTCGCCCGATTAGCCGTTACTTCGGAATCAATAGTGTCCTTGAGTTGCTGAAGCAGGGGCTCCGCCTCGGAAAATACCACCGATAGCGCACTGCGAGTGGCGGTTTCGTCGAATGTCTTGGTCGCATAGTCGTTGAAAGCGCTTTGATAAGCCGCGATTAGCCCAAGTACCTTTACCTGCACATCTCTTGAGGGATATTCAGATGTCGGAAATTCCTGAAATTCTGCAACACGCGCGTTCAGCCGATCCACATATTTTTGATCTCCACGCATGATGAAGTCTTTCTCATGTCGGCGCATCATCAGTATTTTCACCTGCAAAAGTGGATTGGAAAATTCGTTTACTGCCGCCTCAGCCGTTTGCACGGACGTGCGCAGATTCGCTTGCAGACCGACAGTTTCGTCAAACCCCAGTTCCTCGTGGGTCTCGATCAATTCGCCAAATTTTTGAATATAAAGATCTACCGCAGCGCGCAATCCTTCCATATCCGAGCCTACGTCTGCGGCCAATACGCTGCGGGCCTGACTGTCCATCATTCCAAGTTGCGCAACCATGTCTGCGGAAACTGCAGCATGGCGATCTACGTATTTTGCGTCCTTGCGCAGGAGAAAATCTTTCTCAGCACGCCGGGCCATCAAGAAGGTAGTTTCCAGACCAGAGACCGTCTCAAGCAAGTCTTGTTTTGCTGCAAGCTTGTTTTTCAGCGAGGTTTCAAAAAATTGCTTTGCGGTGAAAGTCATGCAGATTACTGCCAGCGCGACCAAGCTGACCCACACAAGTTTTTGGATATCCTTGTTGATCGATCTTTCTTTCATGGCAAAGTATCCTTCTTCAGTGATCACGTATTACTCAAAAAAACTTTGAGCAGGCTCTGCTTCGCTGCTCAGGAAATGACACCCGGGCCAGCCTACCGAAATGACATCTTCAGTTTAAAATTTGGTTTATTACTGATTTTAGTACAGGTCTGAGATAGGGATATGAGGTACAGAATAGATCGCACTGACCAGCGAGCTGACACGCAAGCAGGTGGCTGCAATGCCCTGGGCTCTCAAAGACTGAGGCCCCGGTCCCGTTCCACCTTTCTGTCGATTTCGCGTTCGTTCTTGATCTCCCGCGCCTTCTGCGTTTCGTTCTCGACCTCCAACTGCGTGCGGGGTTTATTCAGCACAAGATCCAGCCGCTCGCGGATCGAGGCTTTTCGACCTCTTTGGAAGTGTCCAACCCATCACTTCCACGATCCAGCGTCTCGCGCAGCCGGTCGCGGCCCCTACCGAGGCCATCTTGCTCCACATCCGCCTGCTCCTGCGCGCGCCCGGTGATCTGCGCCAGCCGCTCCCGGACGTCCTCCGGGTTGCGTTCCGCACTGCGGTCCTTGTTAGCTACCGCCCTGAGGGCCACCAACCCTGCTGACACCCGCCCCTGCCCTGCGTCCCGCGCGATATCATAAGCCCCGCGCGCCATCTCCAAGCGCTCGCGCATTTCAACAAACAGCTCCCGCGCCTGGCGGGCGGCATGCACGACGGCGCCGCGCTCCGTCAACGGCTGATACGCCCGCCCCTCGCGTTCTGCGGCGCGTTTCTCCCGCCGCTCCATGGCATTCGCCGCCGGTCCCAGCTTCAGCTCTGGGGCACGATCCAACCCCTGCGCCGTCAAGTCATCCCCCCGGCTCACCGCATCGCTGCGCTGCACCTCAAGCGAGCGATGATCAACGCGCTCTGTCTCATCCTCGCCGAGCCCGCGCTCCCGCCCTGCCCGCTCCAACGCGCGGTTCTGCAACTGGGCCCAGACACCGCGCATCTGCTCGATTTCGACGCCGCCCGTCCTTGCGGAATCCAGCACCCGCGTCTTGGCTGTGAAGCCCTCGGCTTCCAGCTTGCGCGTAGAGGTCAGAACATGGGCATGGTGATTGCGCTGATCGCCTTCGCGGTTCGGCGCATGGATGGCCACATCGACGGCGATTCCATAGCGGCTGACCAGCTCCTCTGCGAACCCTCGCGTGATCTGCGACCGGTCCTCGGCGCTGATCTCGGACGGCAGGGCCAGCTCCCATTCGCGGGCAGTGACGGAGTTGCGGCGGGTCTCGCTGGCCTCGGCTTCGTTCCAGAGTGAGGCCCTGTCCTCCGCCCAGGCCGGGGCATTCTCGGGGGTGACGATGAAGGTCTCCTCGATGCCCTGCTTGCGGGTGTAGTCATGGACACGGCCCTCCCGCTGGCATTCGATGCGCTCGCCCGCACGGTAGGCTCCCGCCGCCGTTGCGGTGCGTCCGGCGCTGCGTTTGATCGTCTTCACAGAGAGGTGGTAGCTGGCCATCAGCCCACCCCGCGCCAGTTGTGCGACGCAGCAGCAGGCGGATAAATGTTCCCGCATAAGTAGTACGTGACAAGGTTAGGAAGATCGACGCATGATGGGAATTGATCCCCGTTTTTTCTTCTCCTGAAGCGGCGAGGGTCTTTCCTCCCTGTTGGGCGCAAGCCGGGGGCTTCGCAGCGTAAAGCTGCGGAGCCGTCGAGCAGAGGCGCGCCGGTCTTTTTGCGCGTGATCCACATGCAAAATGACAGCCCGTGCGAAGGGGTGAGCGAGCGTCTTAGAGACCGTCCGGGGGACGGTCTCGCTTGCGAACGCGGCACCTCCGAGACATGGGCTTGCAGATGTGCTGGTGCGCTGTCCCGCCCCCATGAGGCTGGGGATAGCGCATCGGCACCTCTGCGGTTTGCGCCCCGCAAACCTGCCTGCTGTCAGGAACGGTATCGCTCCCCCAGACAGCTGGCTCCCGACACGGCGTCGCCCGCGTCAGACCAGCCCCCGGCGGGGGGCACCGGTCGAGACGCGGGCACCCGTTGCCGGGAGGCAATCCAACGGGCGACGTTGGCCCTGGTGAGTGCGAGAGGCCGGGAGGGCCTTTCGTTCCGACGCATCTTGCGACGGACGGGGGTGGCCATCGGCTGGGGGTTTCCCCCGAGGAGATCGCACGCAAAGCTCGGAACCGCAGGTGGAGAGTTTGCATAAGTGCGCCCTTCCCTGTTTCTCAGCTCAGGGTTGGCGCGGGATGCTCCCCGGTCAAGCACAAGCCTCTGACTCTACACCCTTTCTGCGGGACTTCGCCTATAGGTAGTACCCTGGTTTGCCGGGTTCCGCCGATGGATTCCGCGATTGGGATCTGCGCTTGTGCCCGGGTCTGATCGGCGCAGAAGGGACGCTCTCACCCCTGAACACCCCCCCTATCGCGAGGCATTTCAAATGGCACAGACAGAGCTGGAACGCGCGGAGAAACAATTTGCCCAGGCCAAGGCGCGGCTGCAGGGCATCCGCAACCGGGAAGCCACCAAACAGCGCAAGATGGACACAAGGCGCAAGGTGATCCTGGGCGGCGCGCTGCTGGATCTGGCAGAACGCGATGACGCCGCTGCCGCCATGGTGGACCGACTGCTGCGCAACTTGCCGCGCGATCAGGACAAAAAGGCTTTCGAGGGATGGCAGGGGCCTGGAATACCCCCTGCCCCGGCGGCGGATAAAGCGGAGGGCCTCCTGTGATCCGGGCCCTCACCCTGGCCTTCTGGGGCTCGCTGCGGATCGCTTCCTATCTTGTGGTGACCCCCGTCCTGATCATCACCCTGCTGATCGCCTTGGTGCTGGGGGGTTTGCTGGGCGGGCTGGTGGGGCTCGTGCTAATCCAGATCCTGTTTGAGCCGCACGCGGGGCAGACCTTCGGCGATCTTCTGGTGATGATCCCCTGTATCTGCGTCGGGGCCCTGTTCAGCGTCGCGATCTGGATGGATCAGACCGGCATTCTGTCCTATGTGACAAGCCGGAAGCGCGACACCCATGGCTCGGCCCGGTTTGCGGGCAAGCGCGAGCTGCAGGCGCTGGAACAGGCGACGGGACTTTTAATCGGGCGCAACCCCAAGACGGGACGGCTGCTGTCCTACGATGGCCCGGCGCATCTGATCACCCTGGCCCCGACACGGGCGGGCAAAGGCGTCGGCACCGTGATCCCGAACCTGCTGGCAGTGGAGCGCTCGGTTCTGGTGGTTGATCCCAAGGGCGAGAATGCGCGGATCGCGGGGGCCGCGCGGGAACGGTTTGGCACCGTGCACATCCTTGATCCCTTTGGGGTCAGCAACACCGGCCAGCCCTGCGCCGCCTACAACCCGCTGGACCGGCTCACCCCCGATAGCCTCGATCTCGGCGAGGATGCGGCCTCGCTGGCGGATGCGCTGGTGATGGATCCGCCCGGCCAGGTCTCCGAGGCGCATTGGAACGAGGAGGCGAAGGCCCTCCTCGGGGGGCTGATCCTGTTCTGCGTCTGCCACGAGGAGCCGGAGCGCCGGTCCCTCGCCACCATCCGGGAATATCTCACCCTGCCCCCGGAGCGGTTGCGCGCCCTGCTGGAGCTGATGCAGGACAGCGACGCGGCGGGCGGGTTGATCGCCCGCGCGGCCAACCGCTTCCTGGGCAAAGCAGATCGCGAAGCGGCCTCCGTCCTGTCGAACGCGCAGCGCCACACCCATTTTCTGGACAGCCCGCGCATTGTGCAGGCCATGTCCCGATCAGATTTCCACTTCGCCGATCTGCGCCACCAGATCACCTCGGTGTTCCTGGTCCTGCCGCCCAACCGGATGGACGCCTACAGCCGCTGGCTGCGCCTGCTGGTCTCCCAGGCCCTCCAGGACATCGCACGAGACGCAGAGGCGGCCACACAGGCCCCTGTTTCCTCCCCGGCCCTCTCCGGGGCTCCTGCGGCCCCTCTGAGCGCCACAGGCCGCATGCAGGCTCCCACGTTGTTCCTGCTGGATGAGTTTGCGGCCCTGGGGCGTCTGGAGGCGGTGGAACGCGCCATGGGGCTGATGGCGGGGTACGGGCTGCAGCTTTGGCCGATCCTGCAGGATATGAGCCAGCTCAAGGATTTGTATGGCGACCGCGCAAATACCTTCATCGCCAATGCAGGGGTACAGCAGGTCTTTGGGGTGAATGACTTCGAGACGGCCAAGTGGCTGAGCCAGATGATGGGCCAGGGCACCATCGACTACCGGACCGAGAGCCGCAGAGCGGGCGATCTGCCGACAAGCGCCACCCAGATCACCGGGCGCGATCTGCTGACGCCCGATGAGATCATGCAGATGCCGCCGGAGCTCCAGCTCCTGCGGGTTCAGGGCCAGCCCGCCGCCATTGCCGCAAAGCTGTGCTATTACGCCGATCCTGAATTTACGGGGCTGTTTGTCCCGCAACACCAATGATCCGAAGGATGACCCGCCATGACTGATCAACCCGGCCTCCCTGCCCTCTCCGACGATGAGCTGCGCGAAACGCTGGATCTGCTCAGCACCGTCATTGCCAGCGTCTCGGATCGCGTGGACAGCCAGACCGTCGCAATGGATCGGTTGATCAAAACCGCAACCGAAGCGCGTCAGGCTGCTTTTGCCGCGCGCGCCCAGACAGATCCCAAGCAATATGGCGAGCTGATTGCCACCAAGATCACCCAGGAGCTGCGCACGCCGCTCAACGCCCTGGATCGGTATACCAACGATCTGCGGCTTCAGACGGAAAAGACCGAACAGGTTCTCAAGCAAATGAAGGACGACAGAAGCGCACTCTACGCCCATCTTCGCAGCAAAGAGATAAAAGCAGACCGCCTGAAACACCACCTGCCCTGGTATGGGCTTGGCGCTCTCGTCCTTGCCCTCGCGCTGAGCGTGATGCTGCCGCGTTTCTATGCCAGCACCGCCACAACTTGCACCGCTATCGGAGCAGAGTGGACCACGACAACAAACGGGGCGAGCGTCTGTGTGTTTTACTGAGAGTGAGAGGGGTTGAGGGCTGTTTATCTGCGGTAATGGCAAGCCCCTGCCGAGAAGCCCTGTGTTATATATGTGTTAATACTAGTGTTACGAGAATCATCAACTCACCTAAGATATTGAATATTAGACGTAAAACTGTGTGTTTCTGTGCCTTTGGTGGGTGATATTACGATATTCGGTGTGTGATCTTACGAAGCATGGTGTGTGATCTTACGAAAATAGCGCGGTGGGTGAAACTACGAACTACTTGCGTCGGTGTGTGAAATTACGAATAGTATTCTAATGGTGGGTGAAATTACGAAACCTGATCGAACGCCTCTCCTCCCCTTGCGTCATGCTC
>NZ_CP143428.1 GCF_014337925.2 Roseobacter fucihabitans
GGCGGTCTGGTGGGCAGACTGTCGAACAACGGTGTGTAGAGTATCGAATAATGGCAAGACCAAGAAAACGCACTGCTCTTCTTCCAGAAAGGCATACTGAGCCTGATCTTTTTGTGTGCGACATCCTCGATGCGACACCGAAGAGTGACCGTGCCTCAATGGAGCATCCGCTTTTTTCGCTATCTGTGAAGAAAGACATGGCCGCGTTCCAGTACGAGCAGGGCAATGTGAAGGTAAAGATCACTCCCGCTGCCGAAGAGGGCCGCGCAAATGTCTTTGACAGGGACATTTTGATTTATGTCCTTAGCCAACTCATGGCCGCAAAAAATGATGGACAGGAAATTGGTCGCCGCGTCCAAATTTCGGCGCATGATCTTCTCAAAGCAACTAACCGTCACACGACGGGACAGGCTTACGCAACACTGCGACGCGCCCTTACCCGCCTCCAGTTTACGCAGATTGAGACCAATATTCACGATCACGGAATAGGGGAATGGCGTTCCATCTCGTTCATTACAGACGCGCGTATAGTCAAGGAAGACTCGACGGGACGGCTGCTAAGCGTAGAGCTTGAAATGGGTGACTGGCTAGTAAAAGCCATTGAAAATAAGAATGTTCTGACCCTCCACAGAGCCTATTTCCAGCTTCGGAAGCCTTTGGAGCGCCGCCTTTATGAACTAGCCCGCAAGCACTGTGGAAAACAGGAAGTCTGGCGGATTGGCTTGGACAAATTGCAGCACAAGACGGGTTCGACCTCCACATCAAAGGAATTCAAACGTCTCGTAAAAACCATCTGCAAGGCAGATGAAGCGCAATCGCATATGCCAGATTATCGCTTTCGGCTGTTGCATGACATTCTGGAAATTACACCAAAACCTGAGTTTCTTGAGGTATACGCCGAACAACCTGCTTCTGGGCTGTCGGATACAGTCCGCATTTCTTCAGATGGTTATGAGAAAGCGCGTGAAGCCGCCCCCTCTTGGGATGTCTACTTTCTCGAACAGGAGTGGCGGATGTGGATGAGCGAGTCTCCGCGCCATGCAGACGGGGCTTTTGTTGGGTTTTGCCGGAAGTGGTACGAGCGGAAAGGTAAGGCTCCCTAACTGATAACAAATACCAGTTATGGCTTATTTGTTATCAGTTAAGTGTTGACTATTATGAGTTACCTGTTATCCGTTTCATAAAAAGTGAGGTGAGTTATGACGCAGGTCATCAGCGTAGTTCAGGAAAAAGGTGGGGCCGGAAAAACGACTCTCCTAACCGCGATTGCGAGCCTTATGGTTGTCGATGGCGCAAGGATCGCAGTGATCGACACTGATCCTCAACGTCACCTAGAATCGTGGGCAAAAAAAGAGAAAACCAACTTGGATTGGGTATTTGAAGAAGATGACGAAAAACTTCTTCCCACCGTTAAAGCCCTCAAGAAAGCTGAACCAGCGTATGACGCAATTTTTGTAGATACGGCGGGATTCAAGTCTGCCATGTCTATGCACGCTATTGCTGCTGCCAATCTCATCCTCATACCCTCGAAGGCAAATGAAGCGGATGCTAAGGGCGCTAAACGAACCTTTTCTCATGTCCAGAGCGTTGCCGAAACGATGGAGAGAGAAATTCCCGCTCTTGTTGTGATGATGGACGTGGATACCCATACCAACATCACTCAGGCAATTACCGATGCCTTAGATGCTCAGGGCGTTCCAAGGCTGGGTGCGATGTGTGCACATCGAACAGGCTTTAAGGAAATGACCTCAACTGGCATGGCACCACAAGGTGCGGCCAAGACATCTGCACAGTCTGTTTTGGCTGACCTACAAGGCAGGGGCCTTATCAACTTTTATAGGAGCGGCGCATGGCCAAAGTCAGCGTAAATCTCGATGACGATCTTGATGGCGATGATAGTGCTCGAAAGATTAAGGCTCTGGCTGCGCCTTTACCGAGCGTAAGTAAGGCGAAGTCCTCTGCGTTAAGGGATGCGCCACGCGTTCAGTTTTCTTTTACCAACGTTCCTAAACCTATAAAAGAAGCCTTTGCGGCAGAGGCCAAGAAACGTCAACTGACCCAAAAAGAGCTTTTGTACGAGTGCCTTAGGTCCGGTGGCATAGATATACCTGCCAATGAAGAAATTGATGGGCGTAGACGATAACTGATAAGTGTTATCTGTTACCTCGTGAATAGATAACTAATCAAAAATACTTGTCAGATAAGTAAAGAAAAGACCCTCTCTAAATAGTCATTTTGAGAGCAACAGGGCAGGGAAATAGCATGCTGATTACCAAACTAGAAAGGCGCTTTGAAGACGCGGCAGTAAGCCTTCCGGTTGGCTTTGAGAAAGGTCAGGTGTTTACCCCTAGATTTCTAGCCACATGGGGTGCGGTCCTACTTAAGGAACATCTTGGTGAGACGTGGTCTGGCAATCTGCTCGACCCAGCATGTGGTGATGGTGAACTGCTAGATGCGGCTCTAGAACAGCTACCAAACGCTAAACTCTTTGGAATGGATATTGATTGCGAAGCTTCGCAAGCGGCGCAAACCCGCTTGGGAACGTCTGCTATTATTAAGACTGAGGATATGTTGCTATCACCGGCTCTTAATCAGCGTCAGCAGAGCTTCAAGGTAGGTGCATTGATCTCTAATCCACCGTGGGGTGCCGACTTGCTTCATTCTTCAGGGCATCTACGAGCGCTGGGATATACCCTTGCGAACGGGCAATTTGATAGCTGGTCTCTTTTTGTTGAGATGTCTTTGAAGGCTTTAGATGATGACGGCATGGCGGTTTTCATCCTTCCTGATGCTATATTTTCTCCCGAACATGCGTCTACAAGGTTGCTTCTTGCCGAAAATTATACAGTAGAACTCATTGCAAGACTTGGAGAAGGGATCTTCAAAGGCGTCTACCGTGGAACAACAGTTCTTCTCGTGCGTAAGCGCAAACCTGCCTCCAATCATGTCGTTGAAGCCTTCCGTCTTTCCAAGACGCAGAGAGCGGCGGTGCTATCGGGTGATCTTGATTTAGAAGACGCACGACAGCTTGCTAGTCATCGGATTAATCAAAGCCGATTTTTGTCTGATGCTGGATGCCGATGGGATATTGATGTGCGTCGCTCTGAGCAAAACTTGTTGGGGAGATTGGAAGCATCCGGCGGCAGTTGGACTGAATTGGTAGCCTCAGGGCGAGGCGTGGAACTTTCTAAGCGTGGGTTAGTCAAGGTTTGTGAAACCTGTAACCAGGTTACTCCGTCTCCTACGCGCCCTAGAGATGTGACGTGCCAAGGTTGCGGTCGAACTGCACATTCTGAAGAGATGACTACACAGAGAATTGTTGAAGTAGATACGGAAAAACAATCTGGATTCATGCCACTCATTGTCGGTGAAGATATTGGGCGTTACGCGCTATCCTGTTCCCGGCGTATCAAACTTGATGTTCCTGGGATCAACTATAAGAGCCGAGAAATTTACTCTCAGGAAAGGTTGCTTGTCAGAAAAACAGGAATTGGCCTGAAGGCTACGGTGACAAAGAAGGTGGCCGCTTCGAACCAAGTTGTTTTCCACTACGTACCGCTGTCAGAAGACCTCAACTTTTTCCTCTACTACGTTTTGGGCGTATTATCGTCTCGCGTAATGTTCGCATACCACCTCAGAAAATCCGGGGAAAATGAATGGCGCTCACATCCTTACGTGACACCGAAGACCCTTAAAGAGCTACCTATTCCATCCCCTAAAAGAGGCACTCAATCTTGGAGGCAGGCCGTTGAAATTGCCAGCCGCGTCAAAAAGCACGTTCGGAATGGCGGTAAAAGCAAGAAACTTGATCTTGAGATCGAAGGCCTTGTCGCAGGTCTTTATAACCTTGATCACTCTGACCTTGATTGGGTTAAGCAAGTGATCTGTGAGGCACAAAACCTTGAGCCAATGCGTGTTCTAAGCGACTTCGACAGCCAGTCGATACATATTGAGATGGTGCCTTAAAAACCATGTCATACCGATATATTGGAAATAAAACGCGGCTTTTGCCGATCCTTCTGGATTCATTCAGTAAAGTTGTGAAAGACGGTGCCACAGTTGCTGACATCATGTGTGGCACTGCCTCTGTGTCAGAGGCTTTAAGGACGTCTGAGTACCGCGTAATCGCTTCGGACATGATGACGTTCGCTGCTCATCATGCGCGGGTCAGACTTCTCCTCTCCGAAGAACCCAAGTTCGGTAAAATCGGACTTAAAGGCTATGCGAGTGTCTTAACCCACCTAAATCAGCTCAAGTTGCGAAAGGGGGTTTTCTTCAAAGAATACTCGCCTGATGGGAACCCTGAAAACGGGGGTGAGCCTCGCAAGTATTTTAGTGGTGAAAACGCAGGCAGGATTGACGCCATCACCGCGCAACTTAATCAATGGCAGGTAGACGAGACTATATCCGAGACAGAAAATTCGCTGCTGCGGCATGATTTAGTTCTAGCAAGTAATCGAGTTGCAAACATAGCCGGTACATATGGCCATCATCGCTCCAAATGGGGAACGTCAGCACTAGCATCGCTTGAGCTACGTCCTGCAACGCTCTTAGCGGGCCACCGAACGGACCACACAGTTCATCAAGGGCAGGCGGAGACGGTTGCTCCTTTGATAGAAGCTGACCTTTGTTACATCGACCCGCCATACATGAAGCGGCAATATGCAGCAAATTACCACATCATCGAAACGATTGCCCGTGGAGACTCACCAGAGGCAGTTGGCGTCAGCGGACTTAGACCGTGGCGGGACCAATATTCAGATTTCTGTTCTAAAGTGAAAATTAGGGACGCTTTCCGCACGATCTTTAAATCCGCGCAATGCGGGCAGTTCATGATCAGTTATAGTGAAGACGGCTTACTAACCGAAGAACAGCTCATGGAGCTATTTTCAGAATTTGGAACGGTCTCGCTTCAAAAAATCCCATTCGCCCGCTTTAGAAGTAATGCGGGCGGGCAGGGCGGAACGGTCATGGAATACCTTTTTCACATCAAACGGTAGCGCCGCCAGCATCCGCAATAACTTTAGCATGTTCTGGCAACCAAGTGATCGTGAAGCCTTCGCCATTGATTGTGAAGTCGAGCTTGCCATCAACGATCTTGGCGAGGTCCATGCCTTCAACAACGGCGTAATGTAGCATCCGGTGGATATGAGCACTTATCACCACGAGGTTTGTTGGGTTGTCAGAACCGCCTTCACCTAACGGAACTAGGTGATGAACTTCCAAATATGGCTCGCCGTTGACCTTGGAAAAGATAAAGTCGTTCCCGGTGATCTGGCATGTCTTATACAACTTTTTCAGATCACGAACCGCTTTCCGGTTCCGCTCAAATGTCTCGATGACCTTTTGTGTTTTCTTCACATCTTCCGACGATGAATCATCTTGGAAAAGTTCAGCGGCAATAGCTTCTTCCGAACGGCCTGTCTTGGCGTTGTAAGGGGCCTTTTTATTTGGCGTTCCTGCATTACCGGCGACGTCTTCTTCGGCGACCTCAACAGAATGGGGTTGAACCCCGAACGGGTCCTTCAGGCTTGCTAAGTTCAGCTCGATTTCAGGATCAAATGAGAGATGTCCAGCAGGCTCTGTAAGCATAGTTTCAAAGCGCTGGTCGATTGCTGACAACCTTTCAATTTCTTCAGTTTTCAACCAACCTGCCCAATATTCATCCTCTTCTGTTTTCAATATGAAGACGCGGACTCCAGCGGTAAGCTCTATAACGCGCGGGTCTTCGGCAGAAGACATATCAACTGGTGCTCGCGGGAAACCACCATGGTCAGGATGCCACGCATAAATGCGATTGCTGGACCGGCTAAAGAGCTTTTGAGAGCGAATATTTACGCTGGCCTCACGTCTTTGGCCTATAGAAACTTGCTGAGAGCCTAGGCCACCTAAACTGTTTATTTCAACGGTCCATACAGGTCCGTTTGTTTTAGCAACTGGTTGGATTCCATCAAAAAACGAGTGCCATGTAGGCAAGGCTACGTTTTTTACAGGAACGTCGATGTAAGACTGCCCCCCACCTAGAGCCTCAGCCCCAGGCTGCTTATTGATATTGAAAAAGTCCGCAGGTGTAATCTGCCTAAAAATTAGTTCGGATACATTAGTCACTGTTATGCCTTTGCCTCGATCACGCGAACTGAGTCGCTACTATTAATCGGGACACTACATCGGACAGTACCCATCAGTCATCTAGGCTCGTCGTACGGTCCTTTCGCTTACCTTAAACAACCGGGCGATCTCCGAGACAGCGCGGTGATCTTGATCCCTCATGTGCTGCACCTCAATCTTCTGGGCAGCGGTAAGGGCAGGGGGTCTTCCGCCTATCCGCCCACGCTTGCGAGCTGACGCCAGCCCTTCTTTGGTTCTCTCCGAAATTCGTTCGCGCTCAAACTGAGCAATAGAAGCAAAGACATGAAAAACGAGACGGCCGGCTGGCGTCGTCGTGTCGATGTCCTCGGCCAAGGACCGGAAGCCGGCACCGCGTTCGCCTATGACCTCTACAATCTCCAAAAGGTCTTTTAGGGACCGGGCAAGGCGGTCGTATTTTGTGACTGTCACAACGTCGCCGTCACGGAGCTGGTCCAGCAGCCTGTCCAGCTCTGGCCGTTCGCGCTTCGATCCGCTGATCTTATCAGCAAACAGTTTGCCAGCCCCTGCCGCTGTAAGTGCGTCAATCTGGGCATCTAGATTCTGGTCGTCAGTGCTGACGCGGGCGTATCCGATGATCATGCTTCACTGTGACAAAAACCTGCCAGAACTACAAAGGTTTTGCCGGGGGTTTTTGTCCTGTCTAAGTGATTGATTTTCGGTGGGGCAGGGGAAACCGGCACAAAGGACCGTTTCTGTCCAACAGAAGCGATAGCCTTGATGCGGCAGAATGTCGCACATTTAGATCCCTGAAATGCGATTTCCGGACACCGCCGCCGTATAAATACATGCGTAGGCAAGAGCTCTACATAACTTAAATGATAGAGGAATTTAAATGATATCAATAGTTTATTTGACGATGGCAGCAATGTATCTGGTTTTAGCAATCCATTACATGTTGTAATGAACGAAGCCGCTTTTCAAAGCGGCTTTTTTCTCACTCAAGCAACGGTCGAGGCAGTGCATGCTATATGTCTGATAGCTTCTCAATTCGCGTTCAAGCCGTGCGCTCGCACACCAAGTTTGGTTTTCCAGAATGCCTCCCGCGTTAGAATGTCTCCTAGCGACATGTCCGGCGAAGCAACCTCCAAGATCGCCATTGCGTAATCTCGGTGACCTGCTGCGCGAAGCAGCACATTACCGCCGTGACCATTTACCAAATACTGGCGCCAGCGCCCCATGAAGCCATCTATACCGGTAGCCGAACCGACGTATTGCTCACCATCGTCAGTAATCAATAGATAGACTCCTCGAACACCTGCAAGCGAGCCTGTCCATGCTTGTGGAAACTGTGGAATCTCACTTATCCGCGAGATAAAGCCAGAGAATCCTGGAAAGGGTGGCTCCTGCGGCTGCAAACGGATTTCTAAAATCGCCTTCTGCCTCCTGTGCCCCCATTGGGACCAAGCCCTCCCACCAAGACCCCAATTAATAAGTAGACGTTCGGCATATTCGCTGCCCTGATCGATCCACTCCAAATCGAAGGCATCGACATTTTCACGGCCCCTTTCCCCCTCAATTATTTCTGCATCTTGGATCAACGGCAGTCGTTCGCCATCCCATTCCCACCGATCTGCAATACGTGTTGTTCCAACATAAAGCGCGGTCAGCGTTCCGTCCGGAAGGTTAGAAGCAGGAAGAAAATGGCACGCAATTTCAACTCCGCCATAAGGCGGAGGCGTTCGTCTTTGGAAGCTAGCAAAGCACCCGAAAGCATGTGCGCCACCACGACGCCACGCGGCGACGCCCCGTGCGTCGTGACGAAGCAATCTGACCCTCGCTGGGTCTAAATCAAGCTTCCTCAAAAATTCCGTGAACTGAAACATCTTGCTCCCAACAGGCGATATACCAGACTACCAACAACCTTAAGGGCGGTCATAATGTTTTCAAAGTCTCAAGGTAGTACTCACAAATAGGAGTTTCGAATGACAGTGGGGTCGAGTCCGGTAGGGGGCAGAATAGTACGCTAAGAATAGATTTTCGCTATCCTATTGTGAAAAATAAGAAAATTAAGGTAACTGGCTATTCACGTTGCAAAAAACGTCTCTTCCAGTATCAAACTTGCAAAAGGAGATTTTTAATGGCCAAACCAGCAATAATTGAATGCCCAACCTGTCAGCACAAGGTCAGTACCACCGCAACGTCATGTCCATCATGCGGCGCAGTACTGAGAAAAGCAAAGCGCGGCATTTTCGGTAAACTTGTTATCTTCGCGTTCTGGGCCTTCAATATTTTGATGGTTCTTTGGATTTGGGGTGGCACGCAAGGTGCTGTTCAAAGCCAAGCAGGCATGTCTGGGGCTGAGGCTGCTGGGGCCGCTATCGGAACTGGTATCGGCGTCACGATCCTGATTTTCGTTTGGCTGATTGGAGCAATTATTCTGGGCATCATGGCGCTCCTTACACGGCCAAAATAGATGGCTGAAAGTGTTTCTTATTGGATTTGCCCATGTGGCAAATCTAACCTTAAAAGCAGTAATAAGTGTGCCGGATGCGCTAAGCGTCGTCCCCGGCGTTTGCTAATGTACGGAGCAATTTTAGCAGCAGTATTTGTAGGCATAGCAATGCTATCACCAACACAACCTACGTCCGATACCACGCTGAATCTCCCTGCTGCACAACAAGATTTCCTATCAAAAATGGAAGCCTTTCAAGCTCAGGTAGGTTCATCGCCAAATTCTTTGGCTTTGCAGAGACTCGTACAGGATAGAGACTTACAAATAGCCAAGATCGCCTCCCCAGAAAGCTGGTCAGGCACCGTTCTTGGCGTTCAAAGCGTTCAAGGAAAAGGTGGTATCAGTATTGATGTTGGCGGTGTGAACCTGCTTGCTGGGGTTCATCTTTCGTATGGGATAGACACGCTAATCCCGTCATCACAGACCGCAATATATGACACGCTGTTGAGCTTGCGGCGCGGTGATAAAGTAACGTTCTCTGGGGAATTTGAAAACCACAACGGGTCTGCGGTTGAGATGAGTTATACAAGTCAGGCTGCGGTATCAAATCCAGAATTTCTTTTCAATTTCAGAACACTAAATCCTCAATAGTCTTTTGAAGACTAAATGTTAGATTAGATAAACGGAGACCATTATGCAGCGAACATACCTATCAATTTTGGCCATAGTTTGGGCTGGAGTGGCATCTGCACAAGAGGTTTCTCTTGGAAGCTATCTTACTAGCATGGACCGAACATCAGTGACCTTCTCCGGACGAATCAAATATAATAGTTCAGAGGGTGATTTTACGTTTTACGATGAAAACCGCGAACCTTTCGGTGTAACCATTGACGCGGGAAGAGACGCCCGTGAGCGGATCGAGACTGAGTGTAACAACACAAGCTTTATGGTCTCATACGACGATCTCTGCACGATATCTGGCAGCGGCACCGTAGAGATCAGAGGATCTCGTGTTTACATCAGTGTCGAGCAGGTAAACCAGTTGAATGAATGACTTCACCTGAAGGCTATCGCAGATCAAAACACCCAGCGATTTGGGCAACAACAGATATAGGAATACCATGGGCATCCTCAGTTCGCTTTTCGGGACATCAAAATCAAAACCGAATTATTCAAAGATAGTTAGCAGCATCGTATCTACTGGTGGAAAAGGCATTCTTCAGACCAAGTATGCAGATGTTGCGCAGCACTTCCAAAGCAACGCCAAGGTAATCCAGTCCACATCGGATATGCTAAATGTCGAATACAAAACAGAAGATAACGACTATATGATCTTTGTTGAGCGCGAGCGCTCGGGTGGACGGGACACTGGAAGAACAATTATCTCCGCCAGCGCAAAAATACCGATCAACTGGAACGCCCCTGAGATTGGGGATGTGCTGACACACGCATACAAGCCTTTCATAAAGTCGCGCAGCGACGCTGAAGACGTTGTTCAGGCTATCTACATGGAAGGCGAGAGCTTCATCATCCACGACACTAACGATGGTGGAAAAATGAAACTTGGTGGGCAATCTTCAGCCATTATACCTGCGTCGTTAAAGTCATTCCTCGACGGTAAGTCTCCTGAAAACCACCGATTCAACGGGGACATGGATGTTAAAATGTTGACTCAGCAGATAACACAGGAGGCCGGAGAAACCGAACTCCGAGTGAAGGTGATGTATGAAGTCGCGGATGCCATAGTTCGAGAATATAACTTATTATCGTAGCCTGAACCTGCCCAATAGATAATATACATTTCTCTTTTCGTGGCGATTTTAGATACCCCTTCCGCCCTTAGGGCGTCCGCGCGAAGCGCCGGGCCTGTCGGCAGGTGGCCTTCAGGTCGCCCGCCGACAGGTCACCCTGAAACCGTCCACGGCCAGGATCATACCTAAACGCAAAAAGCCCCCGCCGGATGACGGGGGCGTCGATCTTTCGGCGGACCGTTACTCAGCGGCCATCCGGTCAACCTGCGCAATGCGGGCAATGATGTAATCCGCCGCCTTCTGCGCCTCAGACGCAGCACGGAATATTGCACGGCTGTCTTCCTTCATCGCCTCAAGCCATCCTTCGACATAGGCCGCGCTCTGGTCAAATTCAGGCTCCACCCCGATCTGGGCGCAAAGCATACAGTTTCCGATTTCGGCGACCAGCTCCTCAAACGCATAGGCCTTGCGGTCGTTGAACCGGCCCAAACGGTCCAGACGCTTTGTCGCCCCCGTCCAATGGGTCAGCTCGTGCGCCAAGGTGCCATAATATCCTGCTGCCCTGTGAAAGGTTGCGATCAGCGGCATGTGGATGCGGTCTGTCTTGATGTTGTAATAGGCACGCGGCTCCTCGGTGCTGTCGATCTGCGCGCCACTCGCGGCAAAGAAGGCCTCCAACTCGGGGTCTGCTACGGTGCCAAGATCACGGGGCGGGTCGGGCAGGATGTAAAATTCAGCGGGCAAGCCCTCGATCTGGTCAGCGTTGAACACGCGGTAGGCCTTGGCATAGGGGATCTGGCGTTCCTCGCCGTTCTCATCCTCGCGCTCGACTGTGCCGTATTTCACAACAGTGGCGGATTTCTCGCCCTTGCGGACATGGCCGTCCAACTGCTTGGCTTGGTTAAATGTCATCCAGCGGGCTGAGCTGTAATCCTTAGCCATAGCTGCGGCCCAAAGCATCAGGATATTGATGCCCCGATAGGCTTCGCCGTTGAACCGTTCCGGCAAGCTGACCGACACACCGCCTCCGGTCCACGGCTTGCGCCAGGGCGGTGTTCCCGCCTCGATCTGCGCGACAATCTGATTGGTTACATGGGAATAAACGTCAAATTTCTCTTTGGTCATTTGTGACCCTCCTTGAGTGACGCGGTCGGGGTCTTTTTTCCCTTTCCGCCAATGGGCGGGCCTTCCTGTTCTGCCGTTTGGAATGCCCATGCATTCCGAACGGCAGAGCAGGTAAGGGCAAAGCCCTGCCTGCGGCCTGGTGGGGCCGTGACAACTGGGTGGAGGGCGTGAATTTGGGAGGGAACCGCGCGCCTGCGCGTGGGAGGAACCGGAATTCTCGACCGGAACCGACGCCAAAGGCGGCGCTTGCCGGTTTTCTCGGACCTGACAGGATGGCAGGCGGATCAATAGGATTTAAAAAGTCAGGGTTGGGGTGAGCGGGCGTCAGCCCGTCGATCCCCTGCCCTGTCCGAAGCAAAAAGCGATCCCGGCACCAATGCCGGGGTCACCGGATTTCTATGGCTACTTTGTGTGTGTATTGAAGCTGCGTTTTCCGGCCAAGACCTATCGTTTTGGGTCGACACGAATGTAGCATATATCACGTGGCTTCGGTTCTTTGCTAAAAGCTAGTCTCCGGGTATGAAACTCTCTGAACGCATAGCTCAAAACATCATCAAGCACCGCAAAAAAGTTGGTTTGAGCCAAGAAAATCTGGCGAAGCACGCAGGTATCAGCCGCGCATACTTGGGTCGCATCGAAAACGCCCGGCATTCCGTCCGTACCGACACATTGGAAAAAATTGCGGTAGCACTTAATGTTGATGTCGCAGATTTACTGCGGCAACCTACCAACTAAGTTCTTGCAGCCCAAATCTGCTATGGTGCTTAGGCACGCTAACAAAGGACAGTTTTTGGCAGAGTGTTTACTAGAATCTTCTACGCCGACGATAACCACGCTGGGTGGGTTTTGCGAACTGGACGACAGGCAATGGACTCCCTTCGGTGATCGACTTAGCAAATTCCGCCTTTGGAAAGTCGAAGAGGTAGCGGCTTCGGCCTTGTGAGGCTGTGAGCAGGCATAGGTTGTCGCCACCAAAGTCAAAGCCGACTATTCTGCCCAATGACCCCCACTCTTTGAGAAGCCGGGTTTCCTCACAATAGACGGTGTAGATGTCTACGCCATCGAACCGTTCTGGGTAATGTTCTGAAAGCATCCGTTCGTACTGGATGAGATCAGTTGGGCGGCGGGTTCCATCGATGATCCAGATTACGTGGCCATAGAAGTTCGTCCGCTTTACCACTTCGTCCGGCTTGATTGCAGAGTGCTGGAATTCGATCACAAGACCGTTGGGCGTTTTAATGTCCGCGATATGCAATTCGCCCATTTCGTCACGAGCTGGCACCTCTTGCCAGTCGGTCACAAACCGATTTTTCCAGTCGCGGTGCCATTGGGTTTCATTTTCCCACCAATGGTCACAATGGCGACGGCCTTTATGCGCCCAATGCCAAACCTTCTTGGTGCCGCAGCGGGCCAACATCTCGGCATTGCAGCCAGGACAGACGCCCTGAGCACCGGGCGTCGCCTCTGTTCGTTGGTCATTCAAAAGAGCAAACCGCATTCTTAACAAGTGGTTGTTCTACGATGTATTTCCAAGGGTAAGGGCGGTCATAATGTTTCCAGAATCTTCGGGTATGGCTTCAAAATAGGAGTTTGGAATGACAATGGATGTACTAGGCCCGGACAACGCATTTTGGATCGATGGCGAATGGCTTGGATGGGATAGCATTATCGATCCAGAAGAAACCAAATACAGCCGACTAGCTGAACTGGAGCGAGAGGCTGAACTGCGCCTCAAATATCCAAACGCTGATCCTACTTTGGTTCCATATTTTCAGGACTTGCTGACGCTTGCCGAAGCCTATTTCAGCGACACAGGGCAGCACCTCAACGTCTACGGCGACATTGGTGAGCTTTTTGGTGCGATTATGTATGGAATTAAACTTCATAAGAACCATGCCCAAGGTTCCGATGGTAGATTAGGCAACGACTTTGTTGAGATCAAAACGATCTCGCCAGTTAACAGCAAAGAAAAGACCAGTGTGCGTCTCGACAGGCACTTCAGTAAACTGCTCATAGTAAAGATTGACGATAACTTTGAAGTCTCGGGACGCCTAGTAAAGCGGGCCAACTTGCCAAAAAGAGCGGGCAATAATTTGCGGCTATCATGGGCAAACATGCCGAGCGCCAACTGATCTCAAAGGCTCTTGCATGGCGGATCACGCCTTTTATCAAAAAGAATGACACGCCCATCATTATCGCTGTCCGGGTCATTCACGAGCACGAACGACACGCCTGCCCCATCCTTTGCATACAGGCAGCGGTATTTCATCTGCCCGGTGACCGGATCGCGCACCTGGTCGTAGCGGTAGCTGTGCTTAATCCTCTCCTCGGTCCACGTCTCAACGCCTGCCCGCGTCACCAATGACAACGGCTGATCGTCCAGCAAAATTGTCTCGCCTACATTGAATATTTCGTCCATTTTCAAATCTCCTTTTCTGTTCTGTCGGTGATCTTCAGTGACTGAGGCCACGGTCACGATCCACCTCCCTGTCGATTTCGCGTTCGTTCTCGACCTCTTTCTCGCTCTCCACTTCGCGCTCGTCCTCGATCTCCAGCTTTTCACGCGGCTTGTTCAACACATCGTCCAGCCGCTCCCGGATGGACGGCTTCGGTTCAGGATTAACGCCCTGCTCCAGCTCGCTGTGTCCGTCCAGCTTGTGAGAGGTCGCCTGCGGCGCGTCTGATCCCTCGCGGTCCAGAATACCTTTCAGCCGCTCACGGGCGTAATTGTATCCTTCTTTACCGTCCTCAGAGGTCCGGTCCTCGCCCCTGCCCTTGTCGATGATACCGGCCAACCGCTCCCGCACATCCTCGACCCCTCGCTCGTCACTGCGGTCTTTATCAACCGCCGCCCTGAGTGCCGCCAGACCGGCAGATACACGCCCCTGCCCCGCCTCCCGCTCTGCGCCATAGGTCTCGCGTGCGATGTCCAGCCGTTCGCGCATATCCTGGAACGCCATCCGCGCCTGACGCGCCGCGTGTGTGACAGCCCCGCGCTCCGTCAGTGGTACATACTCCCGGCCCTCGCGCTCCGCCGCCGCCTTCTCGCGGCGTTCCATGGAGTTGGCCGCTGGCCCCAGCTTCAGCTCGGGGTCGCGGTCCAGCTCGTCGGCGGACAGGGTGTCGCCCCTGTCCAAAGCCGTCTCGCGTTGCTTCTCAAGGGAACGGTGGTCAACGCGCTCAACCTCCCCTGCCCGCTCCAAGGCACGGTTCTGCAACTCGGCCCAGAAACCGCGCATTTGATCGATCTCGACGCCGCCGGTCTTCGCGGAATCCAGCACCCGTGTCTTGGCGGTAAAGCCCTCGGCTTCCAGCTTGCGAGTAGAGGTCAAAACATGCGCATGGTGGTTGCGCTGATCGCCTTCACGATTGGGCGCATGGATCGCCACATCGACGGCGACACCATAGCGGCTGACAAGCTGCTCGGCGAACTCTCGTGTAATCTGTGACCGAACCTCGGCACTGATTTCGAACGGCAGGGACAGCTCCCACTCGCGGGCCGTGACAGAGTTGCTGCGGGTCTCGCTGGCTTCGGCGGCGTTCCATAAGGCGGCGCGGTCCTGCGCCCAATCCGGGGCGTTCTCGGGGGCAATGATGAACGTCTCCTCGATGCCCTGCTTGCGGGTGTAGTCGTGTATGCGACCCTCACGCTGGCACTCGATGCGCTCACCGACACGGTAGGCCGCTGCCGCCGTCGCGGTACGTCCGGCAGAGCGTTTGATCGTCTTCACGGAGAGATGGTAGCTGGCCATCAGCGCACCCCTCGCCGGAGACGCAAACGCCGCCGACAAGCGCCGCTGCTGACCTCGGCCAATGCCCTGACATTGGCCACAGGGTCAGCCGTCTTTTCCCCGAAGGCCCGCGCGCTAGACCGGGGTTCCCGCTGGCACCGCTGGGTTCGGAGGGGAAAAGACAGCCTGTTTGAAGGGGTGCATCGGACCTCTGAGAACGGGACTTGCAGAGAACACCCCACAGCCTGCCCAGCCTCTTGGTGGGCGGCAGGATGTGGATTGTTCTCTGCGGTTTGCGACCAGCAAACCTGGCTTGTGTTGGCACCGACAGGTCCGACAACACAAGGCTCCCAAAACGGAGACGCCATCGTCAGACCGGCCCCCAGCGTGGGGCATCGGTCGAGACGCTGGTGCGAGGTTTTGGGATGCGCTCCAACGGCTGACGTTGGTCCTAGAGGGTTTGGGAGAGGCGGTGCCGTCTCCCATGTCGATGCCCTCGGCAGCGAAGGGGTTGGCCATCGGCTGGGGGTCTCCCCCAAGAGGATCGCACGCAAATCTCGAAACCGTAGGTGTAGAGTTTGCATAAGTGCGCCCTTCACTGTTTCTCAGCTCAGGGTTTGCACACTACGGCAACCGTTCAAGTAAAAACCTCTCAACCAACCTCTCTTCGCAGACAACCGCCGATTGCAGATGCTGTATCCGCCATGTTCCGCCGACAAATAGCCCAGAAGCTGTCCTGTCTTGTTTTTGGAGCGCAACATTGACCAACTCGAACTGACCTCCAGCAAATGACACAAGGCAGATTGTGACATGGCCGAAACCGAACTTGAGAAAGCCGAAAAGAGATACGCCCAGGCCAAGGCCCGTCTTCAGGCGCTTAAGAATCGTGAAACCACCAGACAGCGCAAAATGGACACCCGCCGCAAAGTGATCCTGGGTGGCGCTCTGCTCGATCTGGCTGAACGGGATAGCAACGCTGCCGCCATGCTGGATCGGCTTGTTCGCAATCTGCCCCGCGCCCAGGATCAGAAAGCATTCGTAGATTGGGGAGGAACGTCCTCCGGCGATAATGCACCCTCGGCCTCCCCTTCCCCGCCTGACCCGGACACCCCGTCCTGATGCGGACATTCAGCCTGATCATGGATCGTCTGTTCAGGTTTTTTCAGCGCCTGATCGTGACACCGTTTCTATTCGGCTGGTTGATCCTGTGGCTGCTGTTGGGCGCGGCATTCTCGACACTTGTGGCCACCCCGTTCATCTTCGCTTTCTTCCGTGAGAACCCCGGTGAAAGTCCGTGGCATTGGGTGGTCTTTGGACCCTTCATGCTGATCGGTGTGGTCCTCGCCTATCGGGATTGGTTGGAACGCTCCGGTGCCGAAACCTTCTTTGGCGGCTTCGGGCGGGACAGCCACGGCTCGGCGCGGTTCGCCGGGAAAAAGGAACTGCGGACGCTGGAACAGGCGGACGGTCTTTTGATCGGTCGTAACCCGCGCACCGGCAAGCTGCTACGCTATGACGGTCCCGCCCATCTGCTGACATTGGCACCGACACGAGCGGGCAAAGGCGTCGGCACGGTGATCCCCAATCTGCTGCTGGCGGAACGCTCGGTGCTGGTCGTTGATCCCAAGGGCGAGAACGCCCGGATCACGGGTGCGGCCCGCGAACAGTTTGGCACGGTTCATGTCCTCGATCCTTTCGGCGTCTCGGGCAGGCCGTCAGCGTCCTACAATCCGCTGGACCGGCTTTCGGCAAACAGTCCGGACCTGAGCGAAGATGCGATGTCATTGGCCGATGCGCTGGTGGTGGACCCTGCCGGACAATCCGGTGATCCGCATTGGAACGAAGAGGCCAAATCCTTCCTGTCCGGTCTGATCATGTTCTGTGTGGCGCATGAAGAACCGGCACGGCGCAATCTTGGGGCCGTCCGGGAATATCTCACCCTACCCCCGGATCGCATGACGGCGCTCCTGAAGCTGATGCAGGACAGCAATGCAGCGGACGGGTTGGTGGCCCGCGCTGCAAACAAGTTTGCGGGCAAGGCAGAACGGGAAGCGGCCTCGGTCCTGTCGAACGCGCAGCGCCACACCCATTTCCTCGACAGCCCAAGGATCGCGAAAGTTATGGCGCGGTCAGATTTCCACTTCTCGGACCTGCGCCACCGGATCACGTCCATTTTCCTTGTGCTGCCCCCCAACCGCCTAGACGCCTACAGCCGCTGGCTGCGTCTTCTGGTCTCTCAGGCGCTCCAGGACATCGCACGGGACGCTGAGGTGTCATCGACACCGGCAGGGCCTCAGAACCCCCAGATCGCCGCTCAGAGGCCTGTGGAGTGCCTGAAGGCCCCTGCCCTGTTCCTACTGGACGAGTTTGCGGCTCTGGGCCGTCTGGAGGCTGTGGAACGCGCTATGGGGCTGATGGCAGGCTACGGTCTTCAGCTTTGGCCGATTTTGCAAGACATGAGCCAGCTTCGTGATCTCTACGGCGCACGCGCCTCGACCTTCGTGGCGAACGCCGGGGTGCAACAGGTCTTCGGGGTCAATGATTTTGAAACGGCCAAATGGATCAGTCAGACGATGGGACAAGAAACCATCGGTTATCAGACCGAAAGCCGCAAACCCGGCGACATGCCGACAACCGGCACAAGCATCACAGGCCGGGATCTACTGACGCCTGATGAAATCATGCAGCTCCCGCCTCACCTCCAGCTCTTGCGTGTTCAAGGACAGCCCACGGCAATAACACAAAAGCTGCGCTACTACGCTGACCGCGAATTTAACGGGCTGGTTGTCCCGCAGGACCAATGATCTGAAAAGGATACCGCCCCATGTCTGACAAAACCTCGCCGGATCAACCCGCCTTCCCTACCCTTTCGGATGATGAAATGCGCGATAGCCTCGAATTGTTTGCCACGGCGCTGGCGGGAATGTCTGAGCGGATGGATGAGCAAGGCAAATTGCTGGCCAAGGTCAATCTCAGGGCAACAGAGGCACGGTCAGCGGCTGTTGGGGCGCAGGACCAGACCAATCCTAAGCTCTATGGCGAGCTGATAGCCAAGACCGTTGATGCCAAGCTCAATGATGTCACGGCTGATCTGATCGCAACCGAACATAATTTCTCTGTGGAAAGGGAAAAGCTGGCGGGAGCGGTGAAACATCTAACTGATCAACGCGCTGATCTCATCAATCGCATTTGTGCACGTGAAGCCAAAGTGGAACGGTTCAAGGCACGATTACCGTGGCTTGCGGGCGGTGTCGCAATTTTGTTCGTGGTCGGTCTGCTTGTTCTTCCTCGTTTCATAGCATCTGTCCCATCCGGCTGCGCTGTCCTTGGCGGTTTATGGACTACGACAACAACGGGCATTCCTATCTGTGTGCAGGACGCAAACGATGGTTGGTTTTAGTGATGGCGGCAGTCGGGCTGACAAGCTGTGTGTTATATATGTGTTAATATATGTGTTACGAGAATCGCTGGATTTGTAAGCCCTTGTTATAAAATATAAAAAACGCCCTATTTTTACTGCCTGGTGTGTAGAGTATCGAGGAATGGTGGGTAGACTATCGAAGAAAGGTGTGTAGAGTATCGAAGAACGC